>CAZJTS010000027.1:0-15562 GCA_964548975.1 uncultured Fastidiosipila sp. | reverse complement strand
GGAGATCCGTGATCTTCTGAGCGAGTATGAGTTCGATGGTGATAACTGCCCGGTCGTTCGCGGTTCTGCTCTTGCAGTTCTCGAGTCCACCAGCACTGATCCCAACGCTCCTGAATATGAGCCGATCCACGAGCTGATGAACGCAGTTGATGAGTACATCCCGACCCCTGAGCGTCCGGTTGACCGTCCTTTCCTGCTGCCTGTTGAAGACGTCTTCACCATCTCCGGTCGTGGTACTGTTGCTACCGGTCGTGTTGAGCGTGGTACGATCAAAGTCGGTGATCCGGCGGAAATCGTTGGTCTCCAGGATGAGAGCCGTTCCACTGTTGTTACCGGTCTCGAAATGTTCCGTAAGATCCTTGACTCCGCTGTTGCCGGTGATAACGTCGGTGCTCTGCTCCGTGGTGTCAACCGTACCGACATCGAGCGCGGTCAGGTTATCGCTAAGCCCGGTTCCATCACTCCTCACATGAACTTTGAGGGTGAGATCTACGTTCTGACTCAGTCTGAAGGTGGCCGTCATAAGCCTTTCTTCAACGGCTATCGTCCTCAGTTCTTCTTCAGAACGACTGACGTTACCGGAATCATGAACCTGCCGGAAGGTGTCGAAATGGTTATGCCGGGTGATAACGTAAGTATCGCCGTTGAGCTGATCACACCTGTTGCTATGGAGCAGGGTATGCGTTTCGCTATCCGCGAAGGCGGCCACACTGTGGGTGCCGGTACTGTTTCCAAAGTCGGCGCTTAAGCTCAAGACTTTACACAAAAACCCTTGGGACTGTCTCTGCTGAGGCAGTCCTTTTTTCATGCCGTGATTCTGAGCGACTCTGGTATAATCTACATTCAGTAAAGACTTAGATAAGGAAAAACTATGAACGACGAAACATTTTTTCAGACTTCAGACGATAATCATATTCTCTTCGAAGAGGGGTCCGTGTGGCATGAGCATCATGAGAAAACAGAGCAAATGGGCAGTACTGCCAACGAATACCCTTTGATCCCGCTCAGGGGCATTGTTCTCTTGCCTTACTTACATCTGACATTCGATGTCTCACGGGAGAATTCCAAGGAAGCTATCAGCGAAGCCTTGGAGCGGGATATGCTCCTTTTCGTGACGGCACAGATCGATCCGGCGATTGAATGGCCGGACCTGGAACACCTTCACGATGTCGGTTGTGTGGCCAAAATCACGCAAGTCGTCGAAATCAACGATACGGGGATCCTCCGAATCACTATCGAAGGCCTCTACCGTGCCAGGATCAATGACCCGGACTATGACAGCACCGGTTTCATGATCAAGGTTGAGCCCTTAACCGAAATCCTGCCTGAGGGGCAGGAAGAGAATTTCGTTGTCGAAGCTACCCGTCGAGGGGTTGTGGAGGCTTATCAGGTTTTCGTGGTTGAATCCGGCCGTCAGAGCCGAGACTCCTTGAACAGTCTGGTGCAAGAAACGAATCCCGCGATCCTTTCTGATAGGGTCGCAAGCCAGGCTTTGGCCATGTTCCATGATCGTCAGAATTATCTTGAGCAGTTGAATGTCTCAGAGCGCCTCGTCTATCTACTCAACAAACTGAACCGCGAAGTACTGCTGGCGCGCTACGGGAAAGCCATTAATGAGAAGGTGAAGGATACCGTCGATAAAGGTCAGCGAGACTACTACCTCCGAGAACAGATCAAAGTCTTGCAGCAAGAGCTCGGTGATTCAGCGGACAGCATGACCATTGCCGACGAATTCCGTCAGAAACTCGAGGCCTTAGAGATCCCTCAAGAAAGTAAAGATAAACTGGCCAAAGAAATCTCCAAGTTCTCAAGTTACGCTCCCCAGAACCCGGAGTCCTCAGTGCTCCGTAATTATCTGGAGACCGTCTTTGACCTTTCCTGGGGCAAACTCTCGACCTTGCGCCTGGATCTCGAGCGGATTCGCAAGCGCTTGGATAAAGACCACTATGGACTGAACCAGGTCAAAGAGCGGATCATGGAGTATATCGCGGTCTCGAAACTGCGCCACGAGAAAGGTGAGACCGGGAGCAAAGGCCCCATTCTCTGTCTGGTGGGCCCTCCGGGTGTCGGGAAAACCTCCGTTGCCTCTTCCATAGCCCAAGCTATGGGTCGGGAATTCGTCCGGATGTCCCTGGGCGGTGTGCGCGACGAAGCGGAGATCCGTGGCCACAGGCGCACCTATATCGGCTCTATGCCCGGGCGCATCATCCAGTCGATGATCCAGGCCGGCACTGATAATCCGCTGATCCTGATGGACGAGATCGATAAGCTCGCTGCGGATTATAAGGGCGATCCGTCCTCCGCATTGCTGGAGGTACTGGATCCTGAGCAGAACAATACCTTCCGCGACCATTATCTGGAGCTGCCCTATGATCTGTCCCATGTGCTTTTCATTACAACCGCGAATAGGGCGGATCAGATTCCGCCGGCACTCTTTGACCGTATGGAAGTCATTGAACTCAACGGCTATACCATGCCGGAGAAGTACGAGATCGCGAAACGTCATCTGCTGCCGAAACAGATGGCTGAAAATGCGCTCGAGAAGAAGCAACTGTCGATCAACAAAGCCGCCTACACCGAGCTGATCAGCAACTATACTGCTGAGTCCGGCGTCAGGCAGCTCGAGCGACGCTTAGCGACCATCTGCCGTAAAGCGGCCTTGGAGATTGCTGCGCAGAAAGCGGAAGCTGAGGCCCCCGATCAGGTGAAAGTGACCGTCAAGAACCTGGTGAAATACGCCGGCAAGCCGAAGTTCCACTACGATAAAGTCGGGAAGAAAGCGCTGGCCGGTTTGGTGCGCGGGCTCGCCTGGACGTCGGCGGGCGGCGACACCCTGGAGATCGAGGTACTGACCATGCCGGGCAGCGGTAAGTTGAGAATTACCGGTCAGCTGGGCGAGGTGATGCAGGAGTCCTGCCAGGTGGCTTTGGCCTATGTGAGGTCCAGAGCCGAGCGCTATGATGTCCCTCAGGATTTCTTTGAGAAGAATGATATCCATGTCCACGTGCCGGAAGGCGCGACGCCTAAGGATGGCCCGTCAGCAGGGATTACCCTGATCACGGCGCTGATGTCCGCAATCACCAAGCGCAAAGTAGCACCCGACCTCGCCATGACCGGCGAAGTGACCCTGCGCGGCCGCGTGATGTCGATTGGCGGGCTGAAGGAGAAGCTGATTGCTGCTGATCGGGCCCAGATCAAAACCGTGATTATACCTGAGGACAATCGCCGGGATATCGATGATGTACCGGCATCCGTGCTGGCGAAACTGACCATTCATTATGTGGAGGATGCTCAGGAAGTGCTTGACCTTGCGCTCTGATAAAGGGCTCTTGGGCCGGGCTTTGGCCAAAGTCTACTTCACGCGGGACTGCGTATTGTAGAGGTCGGCGTAGGCACCGCCCTGCGCCATCAGCTCGTCGTGTGAGCCCTGCTCCCTGATCCCGTTCGTATCCAGGTAGACGATCGTGTCGGCATTACGGATGGTCGAGAGACGGTGCGCGATGATCAGGCTGGTTCTGCCTTGAGCCAAGGTGTCCAAAGCCTTCTGAATACGCACCTCCGTGGCGGTATCGAGGGCGGAGGTGGCCTCATCCAGGATCATGATTGGCGGATTCTTGAGGAAGATACGGGCGATGCTGACCCGCTGGCGCTGACCGCCGGAAAGGGTCGTGCCGCGTTCCCCGACGATGGTGTCATAGCCTTCGGGCAGTGCTCTGATGAAATCATCGATTTCGGCGAGTTTGGCCGCTGCGATAACTTCCTCATAAGATGCGTCGGGACGACCGTAGCGGATATTCTCATAGATGGTGTCGGCGAAGATGAAGACATCCTGCTGTACAATGCCGATCTGGGCTCTGAGACTCTCGAGGGTGATGTCCCGGATATCATGCCCGCCGATCGTGATCGCGCCGCCGGTGATGTCGTAGAACCGGGGGAGGAGTTGGCAGAGCGTGGTTTTGCCGCTGCCTGAAGGACCGACGATCGCGACTTTCTGGCCTTGATCGATGGCGAGATTGAGATGACTCAGGACCTGACTTGATTCGTCACCCTCCGGATTGTAGGAGAAGGTGACATCCTCGTAACGGATGTTGCCGGTTAAGGGATAGATATCCTGCGCGTTAGGACTGTTTTCGATCTCAGGCTCAATGCGCATGATCTCGACGAAGCGGGTCATGCCGGCCATGCCTTTGGTCAGCTGTTCGAAGAAGGCGACCAGCTTACGGATGGGACCGAGGAATGCATTGACGTAGAGGGTGAAGGTGATGAGGTCGACCAGGTCCATCTGCCCGTCGACAACGAAATAGCCGCCGATACCGATGACCAGCACATTCAGCATACTGGTCATGAATTCCATGCCGCTGTGGTAGACGGCCATTGAATGGTAGAAACCTTTTTTTGCGTTCCCGTAGGCTTTATTGCCGCGGATGAATTTTTTGATTTCGAACTTTTCGTTGGTGAAGGCTTGCGCTGTTCTGGCGCCGGAGATACTGCTCTCAATGCCGGAGTTGATCTCGGCGGTCGTCTCTTTAACCTGGACCGAAGTATCCGACATCTGTTTCCTCTGACGAATGGTCAGCAGGACGATGAAGGGCAACATCACCAGGAGCACCAGGGTGAGCTGCCAGCGGATTCTGAACATGAGCAAGAAGGAACCGACCAGGGTAATCGCGGATATGAACAGGTCTTCCGGACCGTGATGGGCGAGTTCAACTATTTCGAAGAGGTCGGACACCATGCGGGACAAGAGCGAACCGGTGCGGTTATTGTCGTAGAAACGAAAGCTCATGCCCGAAATATGCGTGAAGAGGTCCTGGCGCATATCCTCCTCCATCCGGACGCCCATCAGATGCCCCCAGTACGTCACAATATATTGGAGCACGGAGCGCAGAATGTAGGCTGCGACCATCAGCAGGATGACGATGACGAAGCTTCTGTAAAAGGCATTGGGCAGCAAGGTCTGCAGGGCATGACGCGAAACCATGGGGAAGGTCAGATCAATCAGGGCGATCCCCAGGGCGCAGATCAGGTCGATAATAAAAAGTTTTCTATGGGGTACATAGTAACTGGCGAAAATACTTAAAATCGGCTTTCGAAAGCGTTTCTGTCTCTCAGAATCTGTCATCTATATAAACTCCGTTTGTGCTAAAATTATGTAATGTTAGGGTGCCAACTTACCTATGGTTAGCGCCGGATAACAGTAGTAATAGTATCACATGGGAGAGAAACGATCACTAAAAAAGCCTACATCACTGTTGCTCGAACGACCGAGTATCGCTTGGTGGAGAAAAAATCTGTTTTCCTGGCCGCTTGCCAAAGCGTCAGGGACGAGAAAGAAGCTCAGAGTTTTTTGAAAGCCAGACGGGACAAATATCCGGATGCGGGACATCATGTCTATGCCTGGATAGTCGGCGGCGAAGGCGAACAGCGATTACAGCGTTTTTCAGATGATGGTGAACCTCAGGGCACATCCGGCCCCCCTGTACTGGATGTATTGGCCAAAGGAAATATCATTGACACAATCATTGTGGTCACAAGATATTTCGGCGGAATACTTCTCGGCACCGGTGGCCTGGTCAAAGCCTACGGCTCAGCTGCTTCGGGCGTAATTACAACAGCCGGCCTCTGCCGGATGGTCCCCGGGAGGCGCTATCTGATTCGGTTTCCCTACCGCTATGTCGATACTATGCAGTATCAGCTTGGCCTGACCGATGTTGTACTGGAAGACAAATTATTCGGAAGCGACGTGACGTTTTCCTGTCTTGTCGAAAGCTCCTCTGAGGAGCAATTCTCTAATTTGGTTTCCGGCGTATCCCTCGGTGAGGCGGAGGTAAGTAAGGGTGAAAGCCTCTATTTGCCCCAACCGGTAGAAGGAAACACAGATGGAAACAACACCGACCAAAGAGTATAGACTCGCCGTATTGATCGATGCGGACAACGTATCGTATCAGTATGTTAAACCCATGATGGATGAAATCGCCCGCTATGGCTTTCCGACAATTAAGCGGATTTACGGCGACTGGACCAAACAGAATATGAACGGCTGGAAGACGGTTCTTCTGGATCACGCGATTCAGCCGATCCAGCAATTCGGCTACACCTACGGCAAAAATTCAACGGACACCGCCCTGATTATCGATGCGATGGACATTCTCTATACGAATGCCGTTGACGGTTTTTGCCTCGTCTCGAGTGACAGTGACTTCACGAGACTCGCCATGCGGCTCAGAGAATCCGGCAAGCAGGTCATCGGCATCGGCGAGCAGAAGACGCCCAATGCCTTCATCGCCGCCTGTAATCGCTTTCTCTTCCTGGAGATTCTGAATTACGATGAGGAGTCTGAATTTACCGGAAGCGTTCACGGCATTCGTAATGCTACGACAGCGCAGACGGATAGCCCGCTGGTGAGCCCGCCCTTGCAGCATAAACCTGCGTCCAGGCCTCAGGCACCCACCATTCGCCACATCGATGAGGATCTGACGAAGCTGATCCACAGCTTCACGCAAACATTGGCGGACGATTCCGGCTGGGCATTCCTCGGCGACGTCGGCAATATGCTACTGAAGATCCGCCCTTCGTTTGATCCGCGCAATTACGGCTTCACCAAACTCAGCAATCTGATCCGCGACATCCCCGGTGTCGAGGTGGATGACCGGCCGACGGCGAATCCGAATGTCAAGCATATTTACATCCGCCATAACGGCCAGGAGATCTGAGCCAGGAGAGTACATCGGTGCTTTTCACCGGCGCCCGGATCAGGCATACTGGTGAAAAATTCTTCGAGGGAGACTGTTTTTGACTACACATGATTTGAGGCAGGCGAGAAGCGAGAGCTTACCTGTCAGTTCTACTAATCCGCTGGCGGATTGGTTTATACGCTTGGCCAAAGGAATCGCCATCGGTATTGGCTTCATACTGCCGGGTTTATCCGGCGGGGTCCTTGCCGTCATTTTCGGCATTTATACAGTGATGCTCCGTTTTCTAGCCCATCCGTTCCGGAAGTTCTGGGAGAACGTTCTGTATTTCATTCCCGTCGGCATCGGTGGACTGATTGGCGTCTTCCTGTTCTCGAAAGTCGTGAGTGTCGCTCTGGCCGCTTACGCGGCTCAAGCGGTGAGTTTGTTCATCGGCTTCGTCGTGGGGACCTTCCCTTCGCTGTATCGAAAGGCCGGACAGCAGGGCCGGTCGGCCGCAGACAGTCGCATGATGCTGGGACTCGCGGTGGTCTTTGCCCTCGTGATGGTCTGGCTGGGGCGGAATCAATTGGTTACCCTCAGTGCCGGTATTGCTTCCTGGTTGTTCTCCGGTGCCCTGATCGGCTTAGGCGTAATTGTCCCGGGGATGAGTCCTTCGAACTTTCTGCTCTATTTCGGCCTCTACGAAAAAATGGCGGACGGGATCGCCGCACTTGATCTCAGAGTCATTGTGCCGCTCTTTATTGGTCTTGTTGTGTGTATCCTGCTTTTGGCCAAAGCCGTCGACTACCTCTTCGAGCGTTACTACGCAAAGATGTATCACCTGATCCTTGGCCTGGTGATCGGCTCCTCCGTGGCCATTGTCTTCACGGAGATTATTCCCGCGATCCGTGCCTCGTCAATTTCTCCGGTCTTGGGAATTGTGCTCTGTGTGCTTTTCTTCGTCGTCGGTACGGTGCTCTCCTGGCTCTTCAGCAAAGTCGAAGAAAAGTATGATCCGGACCGCATCGAACTAAAGGAGTCTAAATGAAACGTTCATCCGGTGTGCTTCTCCACATCAGTTCACTACCCGGGCCTTTTGGGATAGGTACACTGGGGGACGAAGCCTACCGTTTCGTAGATCAGTTAGCCATCGCGGGTGTGAAATACTGGCAGATTCTGCCCTTGACCCCGCCGAATTCGTCTAATTCACCCTATAGCAGCGTGTCGTGTTTCGCGAATAATGCGCTCTTTATCGATCCTCGACGTTTAATTGAGGACGGGTATCTCCTACCTGAGGAAGTGGATCAGCTTTATCATGCAGGGCTACCGACTTTGGCCGACTATGATTTCGCCAGGGAGAACACGGCGAAGTTCATGCATTTGGCTTTTTCGCGGCTGAGTGATGAGCAGCATAATGATCTCCTGGGTTTCGTGAACCAGCAGAGTTTCTGGCTCAATGACTATGCGCTCTTCGAGGTGATCCGCAGCCAGCAGGACTATCAGATGTGGCAGACCTGGCCGGACGAGCTCCGGATTCACGACGAGAAGAGCTTGATTCGTTATGCGATGCTGGCTGACAACATGCAAGAGATTGAATATGTCTACTTCGTCCAGTGGCAGTTTCGCAGACAGTGGGACATGCTGAAGCAGTACGCGAACAGCAAGGGTGTCCTCCTCATCGGTGACATGCCGATCGTCCCGGCGTTGGATTCAGCGGATGTCTGGGCGAACCCTGAACAGTATCAATTGGATGAGGAAGGCTACCCGACAGCACGTGCCGGTGTACCGCCGGATTACTTTGCGGTTGACGGCCAGCTCTGGGGCAATCCGCTCTACGATTGGAAGCAAGCTGAGGCGGAGGACTACCGCTGGTGGGTCGAGCGTGTGCGGTATGCCCATGAACTCTACGACTGTGTGCGTATCGATCACTTCCGGGGCTTCGAGAGTTATTGGGCTGTGCCGGCGGAGGCCGAAACCGCCCGCCATGGTGTCTGGCGCAAAGGGCCGGGCATGAAACTGTTCGATCAGCTACACGCTGAGATCGAGAATCTGTCGATCATTGCTGAAGATCTGGGTGACATCAATGAAGATGTGGAAGCCCTGGTGCGGGCGACCGGCTACCCGGGCATGAAGGTTTTACAATTCGCCTTTGATGATCTGGCCAAAGGCAGCAAACTGCCCTATACCTATGAAACGAATCAGGTGGTGTATACCGGCACGCACGATAACAGCACGATCTATGGCTGGCTCGAAAAAGCGACATCAGACGTGCGGCGCTATGCCCTCGACTACGTCCGGATGCCGGATATGACCGATTGGCGGATCGGCGGGCCTTACAGCCCTTCCGTGAGAGCTTTCATTGAAGCCGCCTGGTCGAGTCCCTGTGTTCTGGCCATTGCGCCGATCCAGGATCTCCTGGGCTACGGCGATAATACGCGTATGAATGTGCCGGGTACGGATACGAATCGCAATTGGGTTTTCCGGATCGATCAGGCGGAACTTTTGCGTCTGGATACGGACTGGCTTTACCGAACGAATGAGGTATTTCAGCGACTGGACAGTCAGCATACGGCTGAAGATAGCCTGAAGTAAGACAGGCGGTCTAAGTATGGAATGGCTCAATACCCTCTGGCGAGGCAAAACGGAACGTGCAGAAACGTGCCTGGTCACACACGATCTGGTAGGTTTCCTGCTGGCTGAGCGCGCCATCACTTCTACGGACATGCTCTATGACCCCTTTCTGATGCGCGATATGACACTCGCTGTTGAGAGAATTCACCTGGCTTTGGCCAAAAACGAGCGTATCCTGATCCACGGAGATTACGACGTCGACGGCATGAGCTCTACTGCCATGCTGAAGTTGCTGCTGGAGAAACTCGGTGCGGATGTTTCTACTTTCATTCCGAACCGCCTAGATGAAGGCTATGGCTTGACTGAACCGGGATTGAATGAAGCTATTAACTTGAAGGTTGATCTGGTGATCACAGTCGATTGCGGTATTCGCTCGCATGCGGAAGTCCTTGAACTGAAGCGTCAGGGGATCGACACTATCGTGACCGACCACCATGAACCGGCCGATACTTTGCCGGATGCTGTAGCCGTCCTGGACCCGCATCGATCGGATGAAACTTACCCTTTCGCGGGCTTAGCCGGAGCGGGCGTTACGTTCAAACTTTGTCAGGCCTTATTAGGCACAAGACCCATCTATCCGGAACTAAAAGCCCTGGCTTGCTTAGGCACGGTGGCGGATGTCATGGCGTTGAAAGACGAGAACCGCACGCTGGTGAAAGAAGGCTTAGCCGCCTTGAAGCAAGGCGCACTGCCGGGGGTGAGACATCTCTTGGGTGAGAAACTGGGCATCCTCACGGCCCGCGATCTGGCCTTCCTGGTCTGTCCCAGGCTCAATGCCGCGGGTAGGATGGGGGACTGTAGTCCGGCCTTGAATCTCCTCCTGGCGGAGGATACAGTAACAGCCGCCAGATTGACGGCGCGGCTTGAAGAGCTTAACCAGGCTCGCAAAGCCCATGTCAACCAGGCCCTGGAAGAGATCACAGCCCAGGTGAATGCTGAACCCAAGCTCCTGGCAGAAGATATTCTGGTCTTTTACGGTGCCGACTGGCATCCCGGCGTTCTCGGCATCGTGGCCGCCCGAGTTAAGGAGGAATATCACAAGCCGAGCTTGATCTTCTCTTCTTATACAGAAGAATATACAGCGACTGGTGACTTGCTGCGGCGGGGGTCCGGCCGTACCTATGGCGACTTCGATCTATTAGCAGCTGTTTCCGCCTGCGAGACTGTGCTGGAAAATTACGGCGGTCACAAACAGGCCTTAGGGCTGACTGTAGCCACGGCTGACTGGCCTGAGTTTTGTCGCTTAATCACAGATGTTGCCCGTCAGGTTATCCGGGAAGAATCACTTGAGTCCCGGGATGAACTCAGTCGATTTTACGACTGTATCGTCTCGCCGGAGTTGCTGCATTTGGCTGAGATTTCGCGACTGTCGATGCTCGAACCCTTCGGCAGCGGCAATGAGCAAGCCATCTGTCTCTTGCCCAATCTTCGTCTGATCTCGGCTGAACGGATAGGGAAGGAGCAGACGCACCTCCGCCTCCGCTTCGCTACACCGGTGGGTGCGATTACCGGTATCGCCTTCGGCAAGGCCGCCTGGGCGGATCTGTTGAGACCCGGCCAGGATCTCGCGGTCCTCGGAACACCGGAAGTCAATGAATGGCGGGGTAAGCAATCGGTTCAGATCCAAGTGGCGGATCTGCTCATTGCCGGTGAGGAGGGGGATGCGGCCCCGGCTTTGGCCGACCTGAGACTCATCAGAAAATCTCCTGAACCTCGTACTGCGGAGGTGCTCAGCGGTCCCGACCTGGTCTCGTTCTGGCAAACCTTGGAATTTTTACTCAAGGACGAGGTAAGCCTGCTTTCACTGAATCGCCTCCAGCGGATTCTGAAAGCATTGGGTAATTGCGTCTACAGTCTGAAACAAGTAAAATCAATGCACCATATTTTCCAGGAAGCGGGTCTGATCCGGCTTTTGGCCGATCTCGGCAGAGAACAATACCTCGTAGTAAAACAGCACCCCGCGACCCGCGTGAAACTGAGCGACACCCCGACAGCCCGGCATCTGATGAAGGAAGGAGGACTGACTCTATGAATGACCAAGCAAATGAGCTGAACACTGAACAGAATCTCGAACAATATGAACAGGCAAACGAGCAGGCCCTCCAGGCTTTGGCTGATCTGGCGGAGGATAACCAGGATGCTGTGGCCAAAGTCGAGCCTACGGATCAATCCGCTGAGCCCAGAACCTTCCCTGAGGACTGGCCGTCTTTTCCGAGTATTGAATTCGGTCTGGTAGAGAACAGTTACGAGGGGATCTCCAGATCCTACCTGATTGATGTTCTGAATTCGGCTAGAGAGCTTATGCAAAGCTATGCCTCCTACGCGACCGATCTGGCCGAAAAGGATTTTCAGCGCCTGATCGAGGCGATTGAATTCGCGTTCCGTGCTCACCTACCGCAGATCCGCTCGACAGGTGAGCCTTACATCACGCATCCTTTGGCCGTCGCCAGTGCGCTGACCGAGCTTGAAGTGGACGAAGATACCTTAATTGCCGCCTTGCTCCATGACACGGTCGAGGATACAGGCGTGACCATTCAGACCCTGGGTGAGCGTTTCGACCCCAATATCGCTGCGCTGGTCGACGGCGTAACGAAGCTCGAGAAGATGACCTACAGCTCGAAGGAAGAGCTTCAGGCGGAGAACTTCCGTAAGATGTTTCTGGCTATGGCCAAAGACATCCGCGTCGTCCTGATCAAGTTGGCGGATCGCCTCCATAATATGCGGACGCTGGGCCATCTCGCCGCAGCCAAGCAACAGAGGATTGCCCAGGAGACCCTGGACATCTATGCGCCTTTGGCCGGCCGTCTCGGTGTTTACCGTTGGAAATGGGAACTTGAAGACCTCTGTTTGCGCTACCTGGACAGCTCCGCCTACTATGAGCTCGTCGGTGCAATCTCGCAGCGGCGTGCTGAACGTGAGTCCTACCTCCAGGAGGTCATGGACAACTTGCGCGATGAGGCGAAGGCTGCCGGGATCCATGTGGAGATCGAAGGCCGACCGAAACATTTCTACAGCATTTATCGTAAGATGAAGTCCAAGAGCAAGCACCTGAACGAGATTTACGATCTCTTTGCCTGCCGCGTCATCGTCGATACGCTCACCGACTGCTATGCCGTTCTCGGCATCGTCCACGATATGTATCGCCCGATGCCGGGGCGCTTCAAAGACTACATAGCAATGCCGAAATCCAACGGCTATCAGTCACTTCATACGACGGTGATCGGCCCGAAGGGCTTCCCTTTCGAGGTCCAGATCCGCACGAAGGACATGCACCGCACCGCTGAATACGGTGTGGCCGCCCACTGGCGTTATAAAGCCGAACAGGTCGGCCAAAAAACGAGACCCTCGCACAAAACCGGCGCAGAAGAGGACCGCATGAACTGGTTGCGTCAGTTGCTCGACTGGCAGAAGGACATGCACGAATCCGAGGAGTATATGGATTCGTTGAAGACCGGTCTCGTTGACGAAGATGTCTATGTCTTCACCCCCAAAGGCGATGTGATTGCGCTGCCCTCCGGTTCCGTATCCATTGATATGGCTTACGCCATCCACTCAGGAGTCGGGAACCACATGTTTGGCGCCAAGGTGAACGGCCGTATCGTCCCCATGACCTATGAGCTGCAAAACGGCGACATCGTCGAGATCCTGACATCAGATAAGGTTCATGGTCCGAGCCGCGATTGGCTGAATCTGGTCAGGAGTTCCTCGGCCAAAAACAAGATCAACCACTGGTTCAAGCAGGAGATGAAAGGCGAGGCGATCCAGCGCGGACGCGATATGATCGAAAAGGAAATCCGCAAAGACGGTTTCGTGTCCTTACAGCTGCTCCGCCCTGAATTCCTCCAACCTATCCTCAAGCGATATTCCTTCAAGGCGGCAGACGATCTCTACGCCGCGATTGGACACGGTGCCTCCGGTTTAACCGCTGCCCGCGTAGTGCCGAAACTGCGCGATGAGTACATCAAGACCTTACCTGAGGCCGAGCGCCAGAAACTGGGTTACCGCATCGGGGATAACGGTCAAGTGCTGTATAATCCGATCAACCCGATTTTGGCCGCAGCTCAGAAAAATGCTGAGAAAGGCATAGACCAGCCGGTCACCACACGTAAACGGAGCTCGGACAATGAGTTCGGCATCATCATCGAAGGCCTGGACAATGCGCTGCTCTCTTTAGCCCGCTGCTGTAATCCGGTGCCGGGAGACCCTATCATCGGCTTCATTACCCGCGGCCGTGGTGTCACGGTCCATCGGCGAGACTGTCCGAATATCCGGCACATTCTCTCCGTGGCGATGGACACACCGGAAGACAGAGAGAATGCCGCCCGCCTGATTGATGTCCATTGGGACAGTGAAGACAGTCAGGGGCTGTTTCATGTGCCTATCATTATTACGGCTAGGGACAGGACACATCTGCTCGGCGATATTTCCAATGCGATTTCCGAAGAAAAAGTGGCGATCATCTCGGGTCAGATGAATGCGGTCAAAGATGTTACTGCAACATTACATATGACCCTGGAAGTCCATTCTCAGAGCCAATTTGACCGTGTCATGGGACGAATCAAGGCGGTGCATGACGTCGTTGACGTGCGTAGAGGCGGAGTTTAGGCGCTTTCGTCTTCACATTTCTGTTATGAAAATGAAATAATCAAATTACTATAATTAGTGCCTTAACCTATGGTAAAGCCACAAGATCTAGTGTATTATCGTTTTTACTAGACCTTGTGGTCGTTTTTTATTCCACAAGTAACGTTCAATAAATATAAGGTAGGAGTCAGTATGAAAGAAGCGGTAGCCGATTTAATCAAGCGGTATTACACAAAGGAACTGGAAGGCCAGAAGAAGAAGACAGTTTATGATCTGTTTACCTGGGTGAAGCGGGATGTGGTCCTGAAAGACTGGAAGTCCGGCAGAGTTCTGACCGAGATGCATGACGTCGATTTCCCCGAGCATTATTCACAGAACGCCGTGGATATTATTGTGTCCAAATATTTCCGTAAAGCGGGTGTGCCGGGCACCGGACATGAAACGTCCATGCGCCAGTTGGTCCACAGAATGGTCGACTTCTGGGTCGCGGCTTTACAGGACGAAAAAATGATCTCTGATGCCGAGGCCGTCATCCTTTACGATGAACTCGCCTACCTGATGCTCGCCCAGAAATTCGCACCCAATTCCCCGCAGTGGTTCAACACGGGGCTGAAACGCGCCTATGACATCACGGGCGGCATGAGCACGCTCTTCTACTACGATGAAGAGACCGGCAAGGTTGAAATATCGAAAGACGATTACACCCGCACACAAGCGTCTGCCTGCTTTATTCTTTCTATCAACGACCAGCTTCTGGGTGCGCACTCTATTTCCGAAAGCTATGTCACCGAAACCAAGCTCTTCAAGGGCGGTTCAGGTACCGGCAGCAACTTCTCAGCGATTCGCGGTCTGGGCGAAAAGCTTTCCGGCGGCGGTGTCTCCTCCGGCCTGATGAGCTTCCTGCGCGGTCTCGATCGTAATGCCGGCGCCATCAAGTCCGGTGGTACAACCCGTCGCGCGGCCAAAATGGTCTCGCTCGATATTGATCACCCGGATATCGAGGACTTCATCCTCTGGAAGTCTAAAGAAGAAGATAAAGCGCTTGCCCTGATCAAGATGGGCTATGACGGCGACATTGACGGTGAAGCTTATAGTACGGTTTCAGGTCAGAATTCGAACAACTCGCTGCGTATCGATGATGAGTTCATGCGTAAGGTCATGAATCTCGAGGAGAATCCTGAGGCCACAATCGAGCTCAAGGGCCGTGTGGATAGTTCAGTAAACCGTGAAGTATCTGTCGGTAAACTCTGGGAAGATATCAACGAAGCTGCTTGGCGTTGTGCCGATCCGGCCCCGCAGTTCACGGATATTTTCAATGCCTGGCACACATCCCCCGCCGGTGAAGACGGTGATGTCGGTGCGCGTCACAATCGTCTCAATTCAACGAACCCTTGCGGTGAGTACGCTTTCTTGGACGACACCAGCTGCAATCTCGCTTCAATCAATCTCTATGCCTTTTATGATGAAGAGGCCAAAACCTTCGACCTCGAGGGCTATATCCACACGATCGCTATGGTTCAGCTCGTACTCGAAGCTTCGATTCACTGGGGACAGTTCCCAACAGAGGATATCGCTCGGCGTACCTGGCTCTTCCGGACCACCGGCCTGGGAGTTGCCAATCTAGGCTCACTTCTGATGGTCATGGGTCTGCCTTACGACTCCAACGAAGCCAG
>CAZJTS010000026.1:7122-15633 GCA_964548975.1 uncultured Fastidiosipila sp. | reverse complement strand
TCCAATAATTCGGATCGGTTTAGGCACCTAGCCCTCCTTAGCCGTTTTGGCGCTCGACTTCTTCGTACCGGCTTTTTTGGGCTTCGCCTTCTTATTAGTACTGCATTCGGGGTTACCACAGGCTTTGAATGTCTGTCCGCGGGATCTGCGTAAGACCATGTAAGTGCCACAGACTTCACAGAATTCATTATCTATGGGCAGATGCCAGCTGATGAAGTCGCACTCCGGATCTTTACCTTTCTTATCGCAGGTATAGAAGATTCGGCCGCGTTTGGATTTGCGCTCCACAACCATCGAACCGCACTTGGGACAGTGTGCCCCGGTCTCCACGACAAAGGTTTCCGTGAAGTCGCAATCGGGGAATCTGGAACAGGCAATGAATTTGCCGTAGCGCCCTTCTTTCAAGAGCAAGTCGCCTTCCTCACATTTCGGACATTTGCGATCGAGTTTTTGTTCCGGCATCTCAATCTTCTCGACAGTTGATTCTGCGAGTTCCACCGAGCTATGAAATTCAGGATAGAAATCACGCAAGACAGCTTTCCATTCCAAGCCGCCTTCTTCTACTTCATCCAGTCGGGATTCCATGCTGGCGGTGAATTTCGTGTCAACGATGGATTCGAAGTTCTCCTCCAGGAGTTCGGTCACGACTTTACCGAGGTCTGTCGGCACCAGCGATTTCTGTTCTTTCTCTGCATAGCGCCGGGAGAGCACGGTTGAGATGGTAGGCGCATACGTCGAAGGGCGACCGATACCGTCTTCCTCTAACGCTTTGATCAGGGAAGCTTCCGTATATCTGGCCGGCGGCTGGGTAAATTTCTGTTCCGGATCGAGTTTGATGAATTTCAGTTTTTCACCGTCAGTTAATTCAGGCATTCTTTCCTTATCGTCAGACTTGCCGGCAAGATCATCATAGGCCTTGAGATAACCCGGGAACACAATCGTTTCACCGTTGGCACGAAAGATATGCGATCCGTTACTCACGTTCAGCGCTACCGTGTCCAAGACCGCAGAGGACATCTGGGAGGCCATAAAGCGCTTCCAGATCAGGTCATAGAGTCGGAACTGTTCAGGGCTTAGAGAATTCCTCACCTTTTCAGGAGTTAGGTCGAAATGGGCCGGCCGGATCGCTTCATGCGCATCTTGGGCGGCATTCTTATTCTTGAAGTAGCGCGCTTTGGCCGGGAGATATTTCTCACCGTAAGTCTCAGTAATCAGGGTTCTGGCTTCTTGAAGCGCATCTTCAGAGATTCTGAGGGAGTCGGTACGGATATAAGTGACCAAAGATGTCTGGCCATGGCCGCTGACGGTCACACCTTCATAGAGCTGCTGTGCTATCGACATGGTTCTACGAGCGGAGTAACCCATCCGACGCGAAGCATCCTGTTGCAGAGTACTGGTCGTAAAGGGTGGGAAAGGGTTCTTTTTGCGCTGGCCTTTTTTGAGGCTATACACTTCATAGCGCTCAGGAAGCAGGTCTTTCAGAATGAGGTCCGCCTCTTCTTTAGAACGGACATCCTGTTTCTTGATTTTCTCCCCGTTTAATTCACCGTGATACTTCACTCTGAATTCTGTCGGGTCTTCAAACTTGGCCAGGAAAGCGTAGATATTCCAATATTCCTCAGGAATAAAGGCTTCTATTTCCCTCTCGCGGTCGACCAGCATTTTGGTGGCAACAGACTGAACTCGTCCTGCAGAAAGGCCCTTACGGATCTTCTTCCAGAGTAAGGGGCTGAGTTCGTAACCGACCAGGCGATCCAGGACTCTTCTCGCCTGCTGGGCATCGACCAGGTCCATATCGATCGGCCGGGGCTTCCCGATGGCTTCCTGAACAGCCTTCTGGGTGATCTCATTGAAGGTCACTCGACATGGGGTCTGGGGATCAATTTTTAGGATCGTGGACAGATGCCAGGCAATGGCTTCACCTTCGCGGTCCGGGTCGGTTGCGAGTAGAATGTTGTCTGCGTCTTTGGCCAGATCCTTCAGCTCGCGAATCACCTTATCCTTGCCCTTCATATTGATATAACGCGGTTTGAAATCGCGCTTAACATCAACGCCGATAGTGGACGCAGGCAGATCGCGAATATGTCCCACGGAAGCGGCGATGCGAAAATCCTTGCCCAGATAGCGTCCGATGGTCTTGGCCTTTGACGGCGACTCTACGATGAGTAATTGTTTTGTCATGAATCTAATGTAATCCTAACCTTCAGTTTGTAAGTATTTCTCGTCTTGAACTGAATTCGTATTATATACACAGTTATTACTGTCTTGTCAAAAAGTAGCGTCCCTGGCGATACTGGATTGTACCGTCGGCTTCGAGCCTGACGAGCTGCTGTTTCAGCTCTGTGAGTGGCATGGTGAGCGCATCTGAAAGTTCGATTTCACTATAATCCTGAGTCTCCAGTTTCTCCAGAAGTGGGCTCAGAGCAGACTTCTGCTTGTTGCCATAGGCTTCTACCAGATCGATACCGAGCGTAACCAGGATATCCCGGTAATCGAGAATGGGCATGGCGCCGTCGCGGATCAGACGGTTACAACCTTCTGAAGTCGGCTGGAAGACTGAGCCGGGCACAGCCAATACCTCTCTGCCTTGACTGGCGGCGAACTCGGCGGTGATCAATGAACCGCTTTTCTTCCCTCCCTCGATCACCAGAACGCCCTGTGCCAGACCGCTGATCAGTCGATTCCGTGCTGGGAAATAGCTGCGGAGTGGTTCGACACCGGGCGCATGTTCAGAGAAGAGAATCCCTTCTCGGGCTATTTTCTCCTTCATATGTCGATGTTCTGACGGATAACACAGATCCAGACCATGGGCCAGACAGGCTGCGGTGAAGCCTTGCTTCTTGAGGCAGATCTCATGGGCTTTCGTATCGACACCGCGTGCCATGCCGCTAATGATCGCGATACCGTAATGCATCAGCTGACTGACCTCCTGCTCGGCGAAGCGAATCCCATAACCGGTCATCTTGCGACTGCCGACTATAGCCAGCTTATAGGGTAATTGGTTGTATGCATCTAGTGCGCCCTTATAAAAGAGTATGAAAGGCGCATCCCGGCAGGCGTCTAACAATTCGGGATAATCCGGGTCAGACAGTGCGGTCAGATTAATGCCCTCTCTCTGGCACGCAGCCAGATGATAGCGAGCAGCCTGCATGAGCTGTGGCCAGCGCTCTCTGAACGTATAGAGTTCGGGTTCAGTAATCGCCGGGTTAATGGCCAAAAACTCTAGGAATTCCTCAAGGTCCGCTCCGATCCGGGCGATACCAATCTCAAATAAAGGCCTTAGCTGAGATCTCGAAAGAATGTTCTCTCTGCGTAACTGGTACAGGATTAACTTGGTTAAATGCTCTTCATTCATTGTATTTTGATTCTGTAGGAGAACGCCTCCAGAATATGCTCCTCTCTAATTTTCGCTGAATCCTCAAGATCGGCAATCGTTCGAGCCACGCGCAAGAGTTTCTGGTAGCTACGAATTGAAAGCTTGAGTCTTTCCGCCAACTGTTCCGCTTCCTTAAGCAAGGCATCATCGACGGCAAAATATGTGCCGATTTCTGCCGGGTTGAGCCAGCCGTTGAGCCGAAGTAGCGAATGCTCAGGATGGCCTTGCCTTCTGTACTGCCGTTCTCTGGCATTAATCACCTGCTCGCGAAAATCCTGCGGATTCTGCTGATTGGCTTCAAGTGAGTTAAGTAATTTCTCACTGGGGATACGGTGCATCTCTACGCCCAGATCAATGCGATCGAAGAATGGATTGCGGAACTTCTGCCGATAGCGCTGCAGATCCCCGTCTGAACAGGTACAGGATTGATCACGTTCGAAGTAAAGCCCACAGGCACACGGATTGGCCGCAGCGATCAGGATGAACTTGGCGGGCAGTTTATACTGCTGACCGGATCGCATGCGGTCGAGTTCGTGATCCTCCAAAGGCTGGCGCAAAAGGTTAAGAACGGAATTCTTGTATTCGCTGATCTCATCCAGGAACAGTATCCCTTGATCCGCAAGAGAAACCTCGCCCAAATTGTACTTGACGGAACCGCCCAGAAGCGCCGCCGGTGTAATCGAGTAATGCGGGGTTCTGAAACGATACACCGATGTGGAATTTTCTTCTTCAGGCGCGAGTTTCCCCGCCGAATAGTGAACCGCCAGACGATACTGCTCTTCAGGGCTCAAGGGCGGCAGCAGATAGCGACTCGCTCTGGCCAGGGTCGTCTTACCACAGCCCGCAGCCCCCAGCATGAGTAAGTGATGGCAACCGGCTACCGCGATCATACAGGCTCGCCAGGCGGAGGCCTGTAAGGTAATCGGCAAGGCCATTTCATCCGGCATCGGCTCGTCTTTGGCCAAAGTCATGCACATCTGAGGACCCGCCGACTGCGTGGTAATCCGCTCGTTCTTCAGGTCCCCCACCAGAGATGAAAGGGTCTGGGCATAGACACCGTCCGCACGGTAGAGCCGGATCTCATCTGCCGCTTCGGCCGGATGTATGCGGATATTCTCAGCCGGTGCGGCATCCAGACCATCCGCCAGACACAAGGCTCCGGGTGCGCTTTTGATCTGCCCGGTCAGCGAGAGCTCTCCCCAACTGCTCAGCTTGAGATGCTCCGGAATCTGCCGACTCGCTTGAAGAATCCCCAGAGCAATAGGGAGATCAAAGGCTGAACCTTTCTTCGTCAACCAGGCCGGGCTCAGATTCACCGTGATTCGACTGTCCGGCCAGTGAAGCCCACTGTTCCTGATTGCCGCCTTCACCCGCTGGGCGGATTCTCGAACCGCGGAATCGCCGAGCCCCACGATATTGAAGTAAGGCAAACCATTACTCAGATTCACCTCAACATTCACCGGGTAAGCGCCCGGCCCCTGTATACAACTGCTTCCAATGATACTGCTTCTCACCTCGATCACCTCCTGCTAAGAAGAGTAGCGCAGTTGGGAGCTCCGTAGCACCGACAAATTCCGACAAATTGCAACAATTTGGGACTACCTCGGGACTGTCTCGGTGATCTTTGGCCGCTTGACTCATAAGCGGATAAAGTATAATCTACGCCGAGTTAAGCACTCGGGCAGCAGGTCCGGGCGAGTCATAGATTAAAGGGAGATTTACATATGAAATTAGGGATCGTAGGGTTACCCAATGTGGGCAAAAGCACCCTCTTCAATGCCATTACGCAAGCCGGGGCACTTAGTGCGAATTATCCGTTCGCCACGATCGAGCCCAATGTGGGCATTGTGAATGTCCCTGACCATCGTCTGGAGCGTTTGGCAGAGATGTACAAACCCAAGGAGAAAACGCCTGCCTTCATTGAGTTTGTCGATATTGCCGGCTTAGTAAAAGGCGCGAGCAAAGGCGAAGGCCTAGGCAATCAGTTCCTCGCCAATATCCGCGAGACCGACGCCATCATTGAAGTCGTCCGCTGTTTCGAAGGTACAGAAATCATCCATGTCGACGGCACAACCGATGCCGCCCGTGATATGGAGATTATCGATACGGAGCTGATTTTGGCCGATCTCGAGTGGCTTGCGAAACGCCTGGAGAAAACTCGCAAAGTTGCGAAGAGCGACAAGGACAAACGCGCCGAAGCCGAATTCCTGGAAAGACTGGAAGCGCACATGGCCGAGGGCCTACCTGCCAGAACCTTCAATCTGGAAGACAGCGACAAGGAGTTCACTCATGACCTGAGTCTCCTATCGGCCAAACCGATTCTCTATGTTGCGAATGTCGATGAAGATGATGTCGCTTCAGAGGAAGGTAATAGTCATGTCCAGGCGGTTGCTGCCAAGGCGGCGAGCGAGAATGCCCGTATGGTCACTATTTCGGCCAAAATCGAGGAAGAGATCACCGGACTCGACGAAGAGGAACGCCTGATGTTCCTGGCCGATTTAGGCCTCGAGGAGTCAGGGCTCGATCGCATCGTCAAAGCTTCTTATGAACTCCTCGGCCTGATCTCCTACCTGACCGCCGGTGAGGACGAATGTCGCGCCTGGACGATCACCCGCGGTATGAAAGCACCTCAGGCGGCAGGAAAAATTCACTCGGATTTTGAACGCGGCTTTATCAGAGCGGAAGTCGTTCCCTCTGAAACCTTGCTTTCGCTCGGTTCAATGGCTGCCTGCCGTGAGAAAGGTCTGGTGCGTTCGGAAGGTAAGGAATACATCGTCAAGGATGGCGATGTCATCTTATTCCGATTCAACGTCTGATTCGGCACTATAAACGAGGCCGCTTTTCACAGGTATCCCTCGCCCCAGGAGCTCGCGTTCCATGAGCGAGATGAGCGCTGTTTCAAGTTCAGCAATCGAGCCGTTATTCAGTATGAGTTCCTGGCCCAGGGCCTGATATTCCTCTTTAGTCATCTGAATATCCATCCGGCGCTGCGCCTCTTCTCTTTCCATACCGCGCGCTTCCAGACGTTCTAAACGAATGTCATCATCCGCCCAGATGATCCAGATCTGATCACAGCTGTCGAGGAAGCCTTCCTTTACCGGCACCGGGACATCGAGGACAACGGCTTTGACCTTGTCTTTGGCCAGACGCTTGCGCCTCCGAGTCATCTCCTCCATGACATGGCGATGGATAATCAGACTGAGCTGATCCAACTTGGTCCGATCCTGAAAAACCAGGTCTGCCATTTTCTCTCGATCCAAAGCCCCGCCCGGCAAAATATACTCGGGCCCGAATTGCTCGATTATCTCGGTAATCGCCGGCCCGCCCGCTTCACTGACTTCATGAGAAATCCGGTCAGCATCGAGCAGCGCGAGGCCGTGTGCCTCGACGATTGCCGCGGCCGTGCTCTTGCCGCAACCTATACCGCCTGTAATTCCTAGGACAAACACCTGATTCTCCTTACTTACTCTGATACCATGTCGTACCGGCTTTTACCTCGGCAATCAGCGGGATGGGGAGCTTACTCGCGCCTTCCATCGCCTCCTGGAGAATTCGGGCACAGACATCCGCCTGATCCTCACGCACTTCCAGAAGCAGCTCATCGTGAACCTGTAGAAGAAGATGCGCATCCAGCCCCGCCTCGGCCAAAGCCTGGTTGACGCGGATCATGGCGATCTTAATCAGATCAGCCGCAGTACCCTGAACAGGCGCATTCATAGCGGCGCGTTCACCGAACTTCCGGACATTACCGTTCTTGGACTCTAGTTCCGGAATGTAACGTCGCCTGCCGAAATAGGTTTCGACATAGCCATGCTCATGGCCAAAATCCACTAAGCGATCCATATAAGGTTTTACGGACGGGTACTGTTTGTGGTAGCCGTCGATGTACTGGCCGGCTTCTTTTCTGCTGATTTTCAGGTCCTGGGCCAGGCCGAAGTCCGAGATCCCATAGACGATGCTGAAGTTCACGGTTTTGGCCGCTGCCCGCATATCGGGCAGGACGAACTCTTCAGGAATATTGAAGATACTGGCGGCAGTTCTGCGGTGAATATCTTCATTAAGCCGGAAGGCTTCCAATAGACTCTCATCCTCGGACAGAACGGCTAGGAGCCGCAGCTCGATCTGGGAATAGTCGGCATCGAGGAAAACATAACCTTCGCTGGGAATAAAGGCCTGCCGAATTCTCCGGCCGTCTTCTTCGCGCATCGGAATATTCTGGAGATTGGGGTCAGATGAGCTCAATCGCCCGGTTGTGGTCAACGTCTGATGGAAGGTGGTATGAATTCTGCCCTCGTCACTGATCTCGCGACTCAGACCTTGAATAAATGTAGAATCCAGCTTCGACACCCGGCGATAATGAAGGACATCCTCAACGATCGGATATAAGGGGGCGAGTTTCTCCAGCTCAGAAGCCGCTGTGGAGTAGGCACCTGTAGACGTTTTCCGACCGGTGCTGATACCTAGTTCACCGTAAAGGACATCGCCCAACTGCTTAGGAGAATTGATATTGAAACTATGACCGGCAGCCGCATAGATCTGTTGCTCTAGCTTTGCCGCCTGCTCGTTGAATTCCTGACCTAAAGTGCTGAGGGTCGCCTGATCGACTCTCACACCGCGTTTCTCCATACGGGCGAGGACCGCTACGAGCGGGTATTCGATGGTTTTGGCCAGCTCGGTCAGCGCTCTCTCATCCAGAATCTTCTCCAGATGCTGAACCATGTCGAGCTGGGCCAAAGCCTCACAGACAGCGGACAGACAGTCGGTCGTCAGGGCTTCATTACTCTCTACATCGGCCAGTGGCTGGCCGGTCACCTGAGGATATACTTCCTGGAGCATTTTCCCCTGTACAGCGATGTCCGCCAGATAGGACGCAACCGAAAGATCAATGATTTGCCTCGAAGGATAGAAGTCCAGGGCTTTATAGATCGGTTTCCAGTCGTAGCTGACGAGCGTGTAGCCCTGCTCGATCAACCCGGACAGGTAAGCGCCAAGTTTTTCAGGTGCCGCGGGCGGATAATCTTCAACGACGAGTGCTTCGTGTTCATAGGCAATAAGCAGGTGATAGTCCGCCCCCTCCGGCGTTTTGCGTAAGGTGACCGAGATCGCCTGATCGGTCGGTAAGGCTTGGCTGAGCC
>CAZJTS010000026.1:4521-7112 GCA_964548975.1 uncultured Fastidiosipila sp. | reverse complement strand
TCTAACATAAGTCCAGTCACTGTTCACCCTTTTCATCTGCTTCGACCTCTTCTGTATTCAGGCCAAAGATCTGAATCATCGAATTAAAACCGAGACTCTTGAACTGTTCCTTCAACCTGGGCTTGTCCCACTCCTGTAGGCGGAGGTCATCGAGCCCGACTTCCAGCGGAACGGCTGTGTCGATACGGGCCAATTCCTGGGAGAGCTTGGCATCCTCGAAGCCGTCGGCCAGGCGCTTGCCAACCGCACCTTTAATCTCTTCCAGGTGGCTATAGACATTTTCTAAAGTCATGTAGGTCTGGAGGAGGCGTGTCGCCGTCTTTTCACCCACACCTTTCACGCCCGGAATATTATCCGAACTATCGCCCATCATGGCTTTCAGGTCAACGATCTGCTCGGGATGGATACCATATTTTTCGAAAACCAGATCCGGAGTGAAAAGGGTCGTCTGCCCCCGAGTCTGAGGGTAGATCTGCCTGACATTCTGATCGACCAGCTGTAGGTTATCACGGTCGCCGCTCAGGATGAAGACCGGGAATTCAGCAGAGGCGAAACGGGTCGCAAACGTTCCGATCAGGTCGTCGGCTTCGTAACCGGGTTTCTCAATCTGATAAACACGCAAAGCATCGAGACAGGACTTCAGGATCGGCATCTGGACAGCCAGATCTTCGGGCATGCCTGAGCGGGTCGCCTTATAAGCATCAGACTTCAGATGCCTGAAAGTCGGCTCCTTAGTATCAAAAGCGATACAGATATGACTGGGTTTATATTCGTTTAAGTAGCGTAGAAACATATTCAAACACGTATAGACCGCTCCTGTGGGTGTACCGTCGGGCGCAGTTAAACTCCCGGAGGAACCGACGCCATAAAACGCGCGATTAATGATTGAATTACCATCTATTATCAGAAGTGAAGGCATAGATATTGTCCTTTCAGAGAAAATAGCGAAAGCAACTTGTAAAGGTGCTATAGATTGCGTAAATTATAGCATAGATCAACGCTCTGACCGTTCTCACACCCCCCGCTACGAGGTAGAATTTGGCACTTCAAACTGGAAAACTTAAGGCCCGTTTCAAGCAATTTATGAGCTTTCCGGAAGAGAGTTTCGCCTTCGGCATGGCCATGCCGGGCAAGCTGAAGAAGGATCTTTATTTCTTCATCTGCTCTGTCGCCATCGGCATATTCTTCGGGGTCATTACGGGGTTCCCGACTGCATCACCGGTCTTCACAGCCTTTCTGAAAGAAGAATTACAACTCAGCAACACCCTTTACGCTGTATTTGTCGCCCTACCCTTTTTCGCAGTCATACTCCAGATTCCCTTCTCCTCTCATCTCAGTAAACATCCGAAGGTCAAAAGCTACTTCATCTTTTTCTCTTTCATCGCACGCCTGAACTTCGCGGCGATCGGCATTCTTTCCTATCTACTCCGCGGGCGAAATCACCTGGTCCTGATCTCCCTCATGCTCTTCTTCCAGGCCTTTACTTCGGTCGTGTGGTGGCTCGCAGACCTGTGCATATCCATCTGGCTCGGTGCCTCCTGCCCGCCTTCTGCAAGCGGTCGCTTTTTCAGCACCCGGCAAATGGTCTTTACCTCAATGCAGCTCATCTACTCCTTCGCCCTTGCGATCATCCTGCGCGTCCTCGAGAACAGCGAAAGCCGCTACCTGATCCTATTTTGCTTAGCGGCCTTTTTCGGTTGTCTGGATATTCTCTGTTTTTTCTTCATCCGGGAACCCGAACAGAAAGTCTCGAAACGCGCTGATCTCCTGGCCGGAGCAACGGAGCCCGAACCCGAAGAAAAGATCAGTTACCTGACCCCGATCAGACATCAGAATTACCGAAACTATTTGCTCTTTGCCATGTTCTGGAGTTTCGGTCTCTTCCTCACAACTCCTTACACCAATGTTTATATGTTGGAAGTCCTCATGATCCCCGTCAGCAGACAGACACTCTACGCAACCTTGCTTCCCGGGATTGCCACTGTGCTCTTCATAAGAATAAGCGGCCTGCTAAGTGATCGCTACGGTTTCCGTAACGTCCTCTTACTCACTGCTTCTCTATCTGCCGTCCATCCCTTTATCTGGCTGTTTATCACACCGCGAACTGAGTTTATGATCGTTATCCTGAATTTTCTCTGGGGTGTGACTGCCAGTGCCACCGACTTGGCGATTTTCAGTATGGGGATCTACCTGGCGCCCACGGAACAGCGCACGATTTTTGTCTCGGCCAAATCCGTCGGCATCAATCTCCTAGGCATTGCACCGGCCATCCTGATCGGGGGTATCCTGATGGACCTTCTGCAACCGACCCTCAGTCGCGCGACTATTCCCTTCGTGGCCGGTCAGGAGCTCCTGCCTTTTCACGTTTTACTTGTTATCGGGGGTGTGTTTCGCTGTCTGGCCATCTTGCTCTTCGCCAGGAAAATCGAGACCGACAGACAGATCGCTTTCAGAAGCTTTATGCGCACTTTAGGTCAAGGCATCCGTTTCCGGTTCCGCTTGAGCAGCGGCCTGCTGAATCGCCGTTTCAAAAAGTGACCACGGCGCCTCTACGGGCGTCGCCATCGGGAGGATAGGCATGAGCAGCAAGA
>CAZJTS010000026.1:0-4511 GCA_964548975.1 uncultured Fastidiosipila sp. | reverse complement strand
TCTAGACGCCAGGCCCATAGCCCCAGAAATCTTCCCTTTAGCGGCTCCGCACCATATTTCTGATCTCCAAGGACAGGTTCACCGCGAAGCGCTGTCTGTACACGGATCTGATGGCTGCGGCCGCTTTCCAGGTCAACCTCTCGGAGATTGATGGCCTGTCCTTGCCAGCTGGCTGTTCCGAGCAAACGTTGATTCAATCTCGCCGGCTTACCGTCCGGGTCGCGCCTGGAAATATTTTGCTGATCGTCCTTACTGAGCTTATCCTCCCAGAGTGTCCAGCCGGACTCCGTTATACTCTGAGGATTACTCGGCAAGGTCAAAGCAAAGTAAAACTTTCGCCAGCGGCGTTCACGAATCTGTGCGGAAAGGCGAGATGCCGCCTTTGAGGTTTTCGCCAGACAGAGCACACCGCCCGTATTGCGATCCAGGCGATGGACCAGGCCGAGGTAGACGGCCCCCGGTTTGGCGTCTCTATCCTTGAGATAGGCTTTGGCCAAAGTCAAGATATCCGGCGCTCCGCTCTGATCCTCCTGCGAGAGAATCCCGGCTTGCTTCACCACAATCAATAAGTGGTTATCTTCATAGATTATCCAGGCCGGATCGAAGGTCACTGCTCATCCTCGGCCAAATATTCGGACTCATCCCAATTGGCTTCCGCCTCACTTCTAAGCAGGAGATCTTCCATCTGTTTCATTTCCTTGACGGTGAGATAACGCCAGCTGCCCGGGGTGAGATTGCCCAGAGAAATATTCAGAATCCTGATGCGCTGGAGTCTGACCACATTGAAGCCCAAAGTCTCGCACATCCGCCTGATCTGTCGGTTCAAGCCCTGTGTCAGGGTAATGCGAAAGAGCCTTTGGCCAACCGGTTTTATCTTAGTCGGAAGGGTTTGCTGTCCCAGAATATGGACCCCGTGCTCCATGTTATAGAGGAAGCCGTCGGTCAGGTCTTTATCGACTTGAACAAGGTATTCTTTCTCATGCCCATAGCGAGCTCTGAGGATACGATTTACGATATCGCCATCGTTCGTGAGGAGCAGCAGACCTTCGGAATCTTTGTCCAAACGCCCGATCGGGTATATGCGCTCCGGGAATTTGAGGAAGTTCGTGACACTGTTTTTCTCTTTAGGATCAGTGGTCGAGACGATCCCGCGGGGCTTGTTCAGGGCAATGTAGATGTTCTTGGTTGCGATCTTCTTCAGGAGGACCCCGTCCATCATGACCTTGTCACCTGGCTTCACCCGAGAGCCGGGTTCGGCAACTATGCCATTGATCAGGACTTTGCCTGCCTCGACCTGCCGATCCGCCTCCCTGCGAGAACTGACCCCCAGGCCGGCGATATATTTATTGATCCTTATCCCATTTACCTCGGGATCTACGATTGGCTTGTCCGGATCTCTACTCTTATTCTTCATGACTTATTCCCTCTCTATATAGTCTCACGGTAAAGTGAAAGCTCGAGCCCTCACCTTCCTGACTTCGTACCCAAATACTCTCACCCATCTGTTCGCACAACTCATGCGCGATGGACAGGCCCAGACCGGTCCCTTCGCCTTTGCCTCTCGACTTATCCACTTTATAAAAGCGATCGAAGATGAAATCCTGGTCCTCAGCCCTGATCCCCACGCCGGTGTCCCGGACGATAAACTGCCAGCGGCTGGCATCTCTCGGATAGGGCTTCAGCTCCAGTGTGATCGTCCCTGATGCTCCGGTGAACTTGATCGCATTGTCCAGTAAAATGACCAGGATCTGCTCCAAGCGGTCGCCGTTGATGTATAGATCAGGGGCGTCAGGGGCAGTCTCCTGAGTGAAGTGAATGCCATTCAGCTCCATGGTCTGGCGGTATTTATAACTGATGCTCTCCATGATTTCCTGAGCGGAGATGCGCTCCGGTTCCAGACTTACCGTGCCGGTCTGGAGGCGTGATAAGGCCATCATATCGTCGATCAGGCGCGACAGACGTAAGGTCTCGTTAAGAATAATCCCGTAGTAGCGTTGCCGATCCTCTTCCTTCTTGACAATCCCATCCGCCAGCGGCTCAACCAGCCCCCGCACGGCCGTCAAAGGCGTACGAAGCTCGTGCGATACATTGGAAACATAATCGCGCCGGGTCTGTTCCAGCTGATCCGCCTCGGTTGTGTCGCGGAAGAGGGCCACCGCACCATAAGTATACCCCTGATTGCTGGTCAGGCTGTCGATTTGAATGGAGATACTCCTGGAGCGCTGCCTGACTACTAATGTCTCGCTCTCCTGCCTACCCATGACCCTCTGGAAAGGCGCCAGGAGATTACACAGTCGGTTGATGGCTTCATAAGCCTCCTGGTCAGTCATCTCCTCCATCGAGAACAAGGCTAAGAGCGCAGGATTGATATGCATGAGATTGAAGTTGTTCCCGATCGCCAGGATCCCTTCACCTAAACCGTTGAGGATCTGTTCCAGACGATTCCTCTCCGACATCAGGTTGTTGAGGGTGCGGTCCAGATCATCGGCCAGATTGTTCACGGCTTTGGCCAAATCCCCGATCTCGTCCTTCGACTCTGCCTTCGCACGTTGCGAGAAGTCGCCGCGGGTCATCGCTTGAGCTACGTTCTTCGTCTCGATCAGGGGCGCAAGCAATCGTTGTGTGGCCAAAAGCAAGGGCGTCAATACCAACAGGAAAGCGATACTGCTGGCCAAAATCAAGGCAAAATTCAGACTCGTATTACTCTCCCTGATATCATCCATCGAGCTCATAATGTAGACCGACCCGATCGTTGATTCGTTCTGGCTGTAGACATCAACAGCAATAATCGGGTACCCCACGAAGAGATAACGGCTGTCATCCTCTCCGATGGTTTCCTGAAACGAAGTTATTCGGCGGTTCATAACAGAGTAGTTATGACGGGTGATCAGTTCTTTGGCCACCTCAATCTCCTCGTCGGACTGCGGGTCTCGGGAGGAGATATAACTGACATCAAAATCGTTCTCCTTATACATGTAGACGATCACGGTCGCTTCAAGGAGTTCTGGTGCGGCGTCCATGATATTGTCGTAGATGACAGAGGATAAGCCGCCCAGATAACGCTCAGCCGTCTTCTCAGCGATGAAGGAGGCGCGGTCCAGGTACTCCTCTTCTTTCATATTGGTGAACACGATATTCGACGCAAAACTGTAAATAAACACCGTGAACATCGCAGACAAAAGCAAGGCCCCGAGTAAGAGCATGACAATGTGTCTGAAAAACACACTGTTGGAGCTCAGGGACCTTAAGGCCATTAGGCATGTACCTCAAAGCGATAGCCGACACCGTAGACTGTGATCAGGGACCAGCGTTCGTCGTCGGTACCGATTTTCTGGCGGATGCGTTTGATGTGTGTATCGATCGTGCGGGTGTCTCCGTAGTAGTCATAGCCCCAAACCTGGGACAGGATCTGCTCGCGTTCCATGACCTGACCGGCATGCGAAGCCAGGAGGTAAAGGATCTCCACTTCCTTGGGTGTGAAAGGCACATTCTCACCGTTGACTGAAACCATGTAGTTATCGAGATTGATGTCCAGCCCATTCAGGTGAAGGTGGTGGTTCTTACTCTCACCGGTGTTGTGTAAACGCCTAAGGACCGCTTTGACCCTGGCCATGACCTCGCGAGGGCTGAAAGGCTTCACGATGTAGTCATCGGCGCCGAGTTCGAGACCCAAGACTCTGTCGATTTCCTCGCCTTTGGCCGTCAGCATAATGATGGGAACGTTAGAGGTCTTGCGGATCTCACGACAGACATCCATCCCGGATTTGCCGGGCATCATGAGGTCGAGAATGATCAGGTCGGGATTCTGCTCCTCAGCCATCTTGACACCCTGGTCACCGTCGTAGGCGGACTGGAAGGTGAAGTTCTCTTCATTCATATAGAGTCCCAGTGACTCATGGACGACAGGATCGTCATCACAAATCAGGATGTTGACATTGCGGCCGGTGATAGGCATATGGTTTTCCTCCTAGCATGCTTAGAGTTTCTTCTTCATCTTTCGGTTCAATTCCGGGAAACGCCGGATGTTCTCGATCCCTATCTTGACGATCCGGCGGATGTTTAGTGAGTTCACACCGCCCTGGCGCGGCAAGAAGGTAATCGGCACATAGCGGGCCGGGACTTCTGAATAAGCGACATAGACGCTCAGCAGAGCATTCGTCAGGCCAAAATCCTCCGGTACTAAAGGTAGAAACTGCTGCAGAGTATCTCGTTCAAAGAGGCGAAACGGCGTGTTCGGATCCACCGTTCGCACGCCGAAAAACACTCTCAAAACCCCTCGCAGCACCCAGGACACCAGTCGTCGCGACCAGCCGTCCTGTCTTGAGATACGAGAGCCGATCTGTGCCTTGTAGTCTTGTCGATGTACCCATAAGTCCCGGAATTCCTCAGGCCTGGTCTGGCCGTCCGAGTCGGTTTGGAACACGTAATCCGCGCCTCTGGCCAGAGCTTCCTGATAGGCCAGGCGGATCGTCGGTCCATGCCCGGAATTGGGCTTCGTCATGTATTCGAGT
>CAZJTS010000025.1:12697-16203 GCA_964548975.1 uncultured Fastidiosipila sp. | reverse complement strand
CCTATATACTGAATTCCGTCGATAATGTCCCCCTCCTCCAGCCGATCAAGGCGCTTTACCCGATCATCGTTGTGGCGACCGTGAGTCTGCTTTTGCTGCTCCTGGTCGTCCTCCGCCTGCTGACACGCCGGATTTTCCGCCGCATGGATCGCCTCCATGATTCCATGGTGCTGGTCAGTCAGGGCAATATGACGGCCAAAGTCCACACCGGCCTCCTGATCGGCGAATCCGGGGACGTCATCGACGCCCTGGCGGCCAACTATAACCGGATGCTCGATGAAATCGGGCGCCTGATGGAGGAGGTCGTGGAGCGAGAACTCATCTCGAAGAACGCACAGCTCCATGCCTTGCAAAACCAGATCCACTCCCACTTCCTCTATAACGCGCTCGAATCCATTCGCATGCTGGCTGTGGAGGAAAACCAGGCGCAGATCTCTGAGGCGCTGGTCACGCTCGGTCAGCTGATGCGCTACAGCCTGCGCTGGCGGAGCGATATCGTTGAGCTACGTGATGAGCTGACACATATTCGTAACTATATTTCTTTCATTAATTTCATGGAGGAAGGCTCCTTTGCGCTGGAGATCGATGTGCCGGAGCAGTATCTGGCTTATGAAATTCCGAAGATGAGTATTCAGCCTTTGGTGGAAAATGTCGTTCAACATGCCAACTCCGGGCCCGAGCCGATCCGGATTCGGATTCAGGCGAGTCTCCAGGAGGATCGCCTGCTCCTTCGCGTGCGCGACAACGGCAGCGGGATTTCGCCCGAGGAGCTCGCCCGCATCAGGGAGCGACTTCGGGATGAGAAAGCCCAGCGTCAAGCCGATACGGGCTTGGGGCTGGAGAATGTCCACAGGCGCTTGCTCTTGCAGTATGGGCCGGGCTTTGGCCTCCTCATCGCCAGCGAAGAAGGTGTCTATACGGAAGTGGCCCTGCATTTGGCCAGGCAGGATCAGAAGATGGGCGGGTGGTAACGATGTACTCACTCCTGATAGTGGATGACCAAAGAAAAATCCGGGAAGGCCTCCGGACCATGATCGAGCAGATGCAGCTGCCGTTTCAGCGCATCGAGGTGGCGGTCAATGGCGAGGAAGCGCTGGAACGTTTGCGCAAGGAGCGCTTCGATCTCGTCATTGCGGACATTCGGATGCCGGTGCTGGACGGCCTCAGCCTGATGGAACAGGTTCGAGCCGAGGCGATCGACACCCTCTTCCTGATCGTGTCCGGCTACGACGATTTCAGTTATGCGCAGAGGGCTCTGGAGAACGGGGCGAGGGCGTATCTGCTGAAACCGGTCGCGCCGTCCGAGCTCCAGATGCGCCTGGAGCAGATCCTTGTGACGATTCGCGAGCAGGAGAAGATTCGGCTCAACAGTGAGCGCCTGGCCCTGCATGCGCGGGACAGCCGCAGGCGTGCCTTGCAGCTCCATGCGAGAAGCGGCGTCAGAACAGATGAACTCGCGGAAATCGCCGCCGAAAGCCCGGCGCTCTGGGCCGCTTACCGCCTCTACCGCCTGATCCCCGGCCGCTATGCGAAAGGCCTGTCGCAGGCCGAGTCCTTCCAGTCAACGCAGTATATTCTCACCGCTCTGGAGGAAGTCCTTCCGCCTGAGGACTATTATCTCATCGAGAATACCCCGCATCTGCTTGTGGCGGTAAGCGAACGGCCGGTGCCTGTGGACCTCATACGCAAGCTTCAGTCGCGCACGATTTTTGCCGGCTCCTGTGTCAGTCGACCGGGTCGGGCCATTGAGTCTTTGCCCGAGCTCTACCGCGAGACCGATCTGCTCTATCGCTATACCTACCTCTTCCCCGAAAAAGATATCCTGATGTCCAAGGACCTGGAGGATCTCCAAAGCGACTGGACGATGCCGCTCCAGGAGATTCGGGACCTCTTTCACCTCCTGGGCTACGAAGCGACTTATCCTTTGACCGATGCTTTGTCTAGACTGTTTCAGAAGTCCCGGCTCAGGCAGTATTCGATTGACTATTTTGAGGATTTGGCCAAAACTGTGGTCCAGATGCTGGAAGAGTATGAGCGGGTCATCCTGCCGTGGGTGGGCAAAGACCGGCTGGATCTGGCCAGTCTCCGGAATCCTTATGCCTTTCCCAATATTCGTACCTATCTGGAAGAACTCCAGAAGCAGCTGCTTCACCTGAACAGTCACTATGCGGAGCGCCAGTTCTCCTATCAGAATTCGGAGCACTTACGTGATGCGATCACCTTTATTCAGCAGAACTATTATCGGGACATCGATCTCGCGACCGTCGCTGATCACGTCAAGCTCAATTACGCCTATTTCTCTTCCGTGTTCAAGAAGAATATCGGCACCAGCTTCAGCGAGTATCTGCGGGATGTTCGTATCGACAGCTCCAAACGCCTGCTTCTCGAAACCACTGAAAAAATTGCCGAAATTGCCCGCCTGGTCGGCTTCGACAGCTATCGAAGTTTCGTCAGATCCTTCCAGGAAGTGACCGGGATGCAGGCATCCGAATATCGAAAACTCCACCACGAAACCCCCCGGGAGGTCAAGTATGACAGAGAGTCAATATGAGCAAACGCGTTACGATGAGCAGGTGCCCTTTACCGGCTTTCTGCCGGGCATCGCCGGGCTGGACGGCCGGCCGATCTGGGCTTTTTACTGTAATCGCGGCCAGGGCATCTGCTCGTTCGGGATCGAGGATAAAGCCCACGCAATCATGGAATTCACTCCCGCGGTTCGGGCTTATGAGGATACCGAGCTTAATGGGTTCAGGACGTTTCTGCGTTTGAATGGCCGGCTCGCGATCGAGCCTTTTGCTCATGACGAGAAGCGATTTATTAGGAATTTGCGTATTTTCGAGAACTGCCTCTATGTCGAAGCTGTCTCTGCTGAGCTGGGTTTGGCGGTTGAGGTTTGTTACTTTATTCTGCCGAATCTGCCGTTCGGTGGGCTCGTCCGTCGGGTCAAAATCTGTAATGTCGGGTCTTCTGAGTTTGCCATCGAAGGCCTGGATGGCATGCCTCGCCTCATCCCCTACGGCATTCTGAACGATGAACATTTGGTCCTGTCGAATCTCCTGCGCAGTTTCGTGACTCTGCATTTGGAGGGCGCTGTCCCCTTCTTCACTCTGCGCTCCTCCACAGCGGACAGCGATAAAGTTTCCGCCATCGAAGGCGGCATTTTCGTCGCCTCTTTCGTTGATGGCGAGCCTCAGCCGCTCCTTTACGATCGCTGGCCGATTTTCGGTGAGTGGTCGACATTGCGGAGTCCCGCGCTGTTTTATGAGGAGGGGCTGGCGGCGGTTTTGGCCAAAACCCAGGTCATCGAAAACAAACTCCCCTGCGCATTTACGCCCTTCGCTGTGAGCTTGGCTCCCGGGGAAGCGGTCTCTTTGGATCAGGTTTACGGCTTCGCGGCGCGGCCGGAGCAGGTGGCGATCGACTTTTCTCTCGACGCCAAACAGGCGGAAGCGGATCTGCTCCTCGACCCCATTCTGGCTGAGGTGCGCACGGCCTCCGCCTTCCCT
>CAZJTS010000025.1:0-12687 GCA_964548975.1 uncultured Fastidiosipila sp. | reverse complement strand
CTGCTCAGAGGCGGCTACCCTGTGCCTGTCCGGCTCGGTTCCGCTGAGCATTTTATTCATGTTTTCTCGCGTAAGCACGGGGACCCGGAGCGGGATTACAACTTTTTTGTCACTGCAGCCGAGCCCTGGTCGCAGGGCAACGGCAACTTCCGAGATGTTTGCCAAAACCGCCGAAACGACGTGTATTTCCACCCTCGGGCGGGCCTGCAGAATATGTACCAGTTTCTGAATTTGCTCCAGGCGGACGGCTATAATCCGCTCGAAATACGTGGGGTCACGCTGCGCGTTCGTGCTGAGTGTGGTGAAAAGTTTCGTGCGTGGCTTGCTGCTGAGTCCGGTGAGGTTCAGGCGGATTTGGCGGATCTGCTGGATGAGCCTTTGTCGCCGGGGCGTATTTTCGGGCTGGATGGTGTGCGTGATCTCGCTGGTCTTACTGCCCTGCTTGAACCGGTCACCGTCTCCGCGTTCAAAGAAGGCTACTGGGCGGACCACTGGGTGTATCTGCTCGATCTCGTGGAGGGGGCGCTGAAAATCTATCCCGACCGGATAGGCAACTTGTTATTCGATGACGACGCTTTGACCTTCTACCAATCCGCCTACCTGGTGAAGCCGCGGGCTGAGCGCTATGTCGAGGTGGAGGGGAAGCTTCGTCAGTACGATAGTGTGTTTCGGGATGAATCGCTGTATGAGGCGTTTGGGGAGACAGGCCGGGTTTTGGCCTATGCAGACGGTGCGCCGGTGCTGGTCAGCGTCTACGGTAAGCTCTGCCTGCTCGCCGCGCTGAAATTCGCAACACTCGACCGGTTAGGGGCCGGCGTCGAATTCGAGGCCGCCAAACCCGGCTGGAACGACGCGTTGAACGGCCTGCCCGCACTCTTCGGCAGCTCGGTCGCCGAAAGCCTGGAGCTCAAGCGGTTATTGCAGTTTCTGCTTGGGGTTGAGGGGGATGGTGTTTCGCTTCGCCTGCCCAAAGTCATGGCCGATCTGATTCTCGGCCTGGAGCCCGACTGGGAACAGCGGAATTTGCTGCGGGAAGCCTACCGCGAGGCTGTCCGGGGTCGGCTTTCGGCTGAGCTTGTTGTGGTGGGGCTGGATGAGCTTCGGTCTCGCTGCGCCCTGTACCTGGCCTGGCTCGAAGAGGGACTCGAACGGGCTCGTCAGCTCAGTGAGGACTTCCTGCCGACTTATCTCATGTTCGATCCGGAGCCGCGAGCCTTGCCCCGATTCCTTGAGGCTCCGGCCAAAGCCCTGAAAACCCTCGACACCTCCGCTGCCCGGGAACTTTATCTCAAGGTTCAGGCGTCTCCGCTGTTCGATACCGGGGTCGGCATGTATAAAACATCGGAGTCGCTTGAGGGCGAGTCCATGGAGATCGGGCGCATCCGGACCTTCACGCCCGGCTGGTTGGAACGTGAATCTATATTTATGCATATGCATTACAAGTTTTTGCTGGGGCTTTTGTTGGCGGGCCTTTATGATGAGTTTTTCTGTGAGATTCGTCGCGGCTTGCTTCCTTTCTACGATGCGTCCGTTTACGGTCGTAGTCCCATCGAGCACTGTTCGTTCATTGCGTCGTCAGTCAATCCCGACCCGTCGCTTCACGGTCGCGGTTTTATCTCCCGGCTGAGCGGCGCGACTGCGGAAGCGCTATCGATGTGGCTGCTCATGATGGTGGGAAAAACCTGGTTTGCGTGTGATTCGAATGGGGATTTGAAGTTCACGTTTGCGCCCATTCTGCCTGAGTGGCTGTTTGATGCTGAGGGTTGCTTGTCGTTCACGCTGATGTCCGGGTCCCGGGTGACCTACCACAATCCTGCTATGTTGCCCACTTACGGAGCTGATGGGGTTAGTGTGCGGAGGGTTCGGGTGTCTGGGGATGGGGTTTCTACGGTCGAAATTGAGGGCTCTTCACTGGATGCTCTCTGGGCCTCGCGGCTGCGGGAAGGCCGGGCTTTGGCCATCGAGGTCTGGCTCGCATGATCTGGGAAGAGAAATTTGAGGGTGGTCAGCTCGATCCGGAGCGCTGGGGCTATGATCTGGGGTATTTCCATACGCCGGGCGATCCCGCTTCTTGGGGCTGGGGGAACCGGGAACTTCAGTATTATACGGATAGTCCGAGTAATAGTTGGGTGGGCGACGATGGCCTTCACCTGCGGGCGCTGCCCGGTCTGAAAGCGTTTCCCGGCGGGCATATCGCGCGTTTCACTTCCGCACGGCTGACAACGCGTGGGAAGTTCGCGTTTACCTATGGGCGTATTGACGTAACTGCGCGGATGCCTGCGGGGACCGGGATTTGGCCGGCTATTTGGCTTCTGCCGGAAGACTGGGCTTATGGGCCTTGGGCTGCGTCCGGTGAAATCGACATCGCTGAGGTGCGGGGTCGTTTCCCTGACCGGGTGCAGGGGACCTTGCATTTTGGGGGTTCCTGGCCTGACAATCAGCACGTCGGCGGGGAGTTCGTGTTTCCTGAGGGGCAGCGGGTCGATACCGCGTTCCATACTTACTCGCTCATCCGTCGCCCGGATGAGATGATCTGGCTGGTCGATGACGTGGCTTACTACTCGGTTCGATCTGATGCGTGGCGCGGGGTAGATCCCGCGAATCCTCGAGCGCCCTTCGATCGGCCTTTCCATCTGCTGATCAATCTCGCTGTCGGCGGTGCGTATGACGAAAACCGGGAGCCCGCTGCCGGGGCCATCCCCGCTGAAATGGTGGTGCGGGGAGTGCGGGTTTCTGCACAGGTTTAAATGTGAACCTGTGCAAATGGGGGGCTGGTCCGCGAATTCTCTATCTTCGGCTTCTTGGTGCACAGGTTTACATCTGAACCTGTGCAATTCACTACCCTAGTACTCTATCCCTCGCCTTGCAGCGATGCCTTTATCGAAGGGGTGGCGCACTGGCCTGATTTCGCTCAGGTAGTCCGCTCGCTTCAGCATGTCTTCGGTGGGGTGGCGGCCGGTGAGGATGAGGTCGGGGCCGATGTCCTGGGCTTTGGCCAAGTCCATGAGCTCTAGAAGGCGCTCACCATTGAGAAGTTCATAGAAGCTGGAGGCTAGGGCTTCATCGAGGACGAGCACGCCGGGGGTCTGATGGCTGTGGAGCCACTCGAACGCCTGATCGAGGCGGGCGTCCTGGTAGGTGCGGAGGATGGCCTTTTGGTCGTCGTCGAGGTCCCAGGTAAAGCCTGTCGCCGGGTCCGGCTGGCCAGACATCACCTCGATACCGAGCTTCTCGAGCTGGCTAAGCTCCGCGGATTGGCCGTCTTTCATGTATTGCTGGAAAAGCACATTGTGGCCAGCGCCCTTCGCGCGCACGGCCAAGCCGACTGCAGCGGTGGTTTTGCCTTTGCCTTCGCCGTAGTAGATGTGTATTAGTCCCATAGTTGAGCCTCCTTGTTTGGTGGTTTGTGTCGTTTGTGTGGTTTGTGTGGTCTCGGTTCGCTTGGTCTGTGTTTTTTGTTTGCTTCTTTTGTCTGCTTCTAATGATATACAAAGTCTTTGGTTTGCACAGGTTCATATCTAAACCTGTGCAAGAAGGAGCCTCACTGCGACAATTTGTTGTAATTTGTTGCAAGTTGTTGCACCTCCTGGCGGCAAATTCATCGGATACTTAGCAGTACCAAATACGCAAGGAGTTGTAAATTATGAAACGGATACGAGCTATAAGTCATTGGAGCGCTGCTAAGTTATGGAAGATTCCCGATCTGAATTCGTATTTTTCTAGGTTCCTAAAGGGACCGCAGGAGTATACGGTTTTTGAGCGCAGGGATCGCTTCATTGCACCGGGAACAATAGTTCACCTCTGTACTCAGGATTTGCCCGAGGATGCTGTGCGGAATATCGATGGGCAGGATGTTGTCTCGCCTGCATATTTATTCGTCCAGTTGTGTTATGAGTTGGATATTCAGGAGGCGATTATTCTCGGGAATTTGCTTTGCAGTCCGATGCATCCGGGTGAGAAACCTTTGGCCACCAAAGAGGAGCTAATGAACTTTGCCCAAAAAGCAAGTTATGTGTGGGGCCGGCCCAGGGCTTTGGACGCGCTGACTTATATTCAAGATAACTTCTACTCAAGCATGGAAGTCGTGACATATATGAAGGTGGAAATGCCCCAGCGCCTCGGTGGTATGGGAATCCAGGGAAAACCTTTGATTAACTCCAGAATTGAAATAACTCCGGAAGAGGCGCGAAGGCTGGGACAGAGAAGCAATTACCTTGTGCCGGATTTCCTCTACGAGAAGCAAAAGATAATCATTGAGTACTATGGCTCAGTTCATCAAAAGACAACTGAGCGAGATAGGATCCGAGAGGAGATTCTACGGTCGAAAGGGTATACAGTGGTCGTTATCTGGAAGCAGGATCTATATGATATGCGAAGGTTTACGAGTCTGTTTGTGAGGCTTGCCAATCTCTTCAATAAACGAGTACGCATAAAAAGTACAACGTTCCGAGCAATGTTCAGGTCGTTGCGAGATCTACTACCTGAGGATGAGTTTGGTCCACCGATGGATGATGCCGAGATGGTTATACGAGACAACGAAATTACTACATTCTTCTGGGTGATGCGTGTCAGGGAACGAGTGCGGTGAGATCTTAGGTTCTGCGGGTACTTGCAGGTTTAGGTGCTGGGTAGTTGTTTTCTGGTTTTGGTGCTGGGTAGTGGTTTCCTGGTGTTAGGTAGTAGTTTTTCTGGTGATTGCCAACAAATAAATGACTACAAAATAGGTGTAGATAGATCCTCTGTTTTTGATTCTCAGTTGGGAGAAGCAGGCAGGTGTAATAACGGTCACTGGTAAGGTGACGGTCTAATGTTTATGTCTCGAGTGGTGAGGTATCTAGGGGTTCTCTGGGAATGGTGAGGATTCTCAGTTAGTTGGCAGGGATACTCAGCTGATTAGTAGGGATGAAAGCTCGCAGGAGAGTCTGGTGGCGAGGTTGGGATGGGGAAGCGAATGCACAGGTTCATTTTTATACCTGTGCATTCAGTTACTGCTTAGCTTCCCGCCTCAACACTTCAGAGCCGAAAGTCAGGTGAGTTTAAAGAAAGCACAGGTCCAGAAGTGAACCTGTGCTTTCCGCTTCGACCCCCTCCCCTACGCAAACGCCTCGGTGTCTTCCATGGTTTTGAGGCGGGCGGCCAGAAGTACAACGAATAAGGCAAGGAAGGCGGCGAGGACAGCCAGGTGGATCAAGGTATCTCGCCCCACCAGGCCCATAAACATTGAGCCAACATCAGAACCTCCTGAACCCACGGAACCCACAGAACCGGAACCCACAGCACCCCCGGAACTCCTTATCAGATCGGCAACCCCTTTGATTGCCCAGTACTGCGGAGTGAGCATGGCGAGTTTTTGCATGAAGTCGGGCATTAGACCGAAAGGCCAGAAGGCACCGGAGAGCATACTGGTGGGGACAATGACGATGGTTTGGAGAGCGGAGACAGCTGAGGAACTGCGCACCGTGAGGGAGATGTAGAGTCCGAGGATGAGGAAAATCAGCGCCCCGAGATACAGGAGTAGATAGGTGAAGAAGTTGGCCTGGACTTTGAACAGGAAGTGATTCAGCAGAAAGACTGCCAGGATGTTCAGCAGGAGTATGAAGCCGCCGACGATCATGGTGCTGAAGATCATGTGGAGAGAAGGGATGGGGGTTTGGCGGATGCGGGCGAGGGTGCGCAGCTGCCTGTCCTGCAGGAGAAGCAGTGCAATTTGGAATCCGTTGAAGGCCAGCATCATCAGGATGAAGCCGGAGCCGAACTGCATGCCTTGGACGCGGTTCACTTCTATGGGTTCGATGCTGAAACTGAGGCCATCGTCGAAGGTTTCGTGGTAGGCACGTGCGAGGTCGGCGGCGTTGGTCTGGTCCAAAGCGAGCATGCTTTCGGTGAGGCCATTGAGGCGCATCTCGGCCATGATGCTGGCTTCGGGCTTATCGATGCTGTAAACGTCGATGTTGGGAGTGCCTGCGAGGAGCTGTTCGGTGAAGCCTTCGGGGATGATGATGCCGAAGTGGGCTTCCTGGTTGATGACTTTTTGTTCGACATCGGCTCGGCTTTGGCCAAAATTATCGGTATCGAACGCATCCATGTAGATCCGGGACACCTCAGTCTGGTCCTCATCGAGCAGGTAGTAGACGAACTCTTGTTGCGAAAAGGAGACCTGGATGCCGACGGCGAAGAGGATGACGGGCAGGATGAGGTAGACGAAGATTTTGCCGGGGTGTGAGGTGATTCGCTGCCATTGTACTTTTATCATAGAAAACATTATTTGGCCTCCATATCATTGAATCTGATGGCACTGATGAGCAGAAGGACGAAGCCGATGCCGACGGTGATGAGCATGGCGGAGTAGAAGCGGGAGGTTTCGCCGCCGTAGATGCCGTGGCGCATGGCGGTGTTGACAATGCCGACCGGCGAGATCTTCTGCATTCTGGAGAAAAAGCTCATGCTGTCGGTGATCTGGAAGTAGCCTCCGCCGAAGAGAATGGCGGCTTGGGTGACGAACATGAGGATGCCGTTGGCCAAACTCGAGTTCGACACATAAACCGCAATAAAGGCGCCGAAGCATTGAAACATGAAGGACAGGCAGAGCATCGTGATGAATGTGAGGGGAATGTTGCCGTAGTTGACTTTGTAGACGAGGATATTGAATGCCATGATGATGAAAATCTGCAGCATGGTGATAAAAAGGACGCCGGACATTTTGCCTAGGAAGATGGTCAGGGGTTTGGCCGGGGAGGCCTTGATGCGGGCGAGCGTGAAGCCCTTGCGCTCGTCATCGAAGCTGCTGTAGGTCATCTGGCCGACGTAAGCGAGAATCAGGGTGAGGACGGTGACTCCGAAGTAATCGTAAGGCCCACCGGTGTCTTTGGTTTCGAGCCCCCGAACATTGACGGCGTTGGTTTCGACGGGCGTCAGGCCCACGGAATAGAGCTGATAGCGGTCCACGAAAATCTGCAAAAAGCCCTTGAGGACCGAAGTTACGGCGCCGCCCAAACTGTTGTCGTGAAACTCGATGCCGCTTTCGTTGAGAACGACATAGCCGCCGTACTCGCCGTTTTCGCTTCTGTTGCGGGCCTCCGCCTCTTCGAGCGGTGTTAGAGTGATGTAATCCAAATCCTCCACCGCATCCATCAGGTAGGTGGTGTAGCTCTCGTCGTTCTGGACGAGCCCATATTCGATCGGGTCCAACTCAATGTCGTTCTCGAACTGCAGCGAGAATGCGTTGGCCAAAATCAAGGTCAGCACAATCGGCAGCAGGATCATCAGAGCCCACACTTCAATGGTCCGAAGGCCTTGGGCGATCTCTTTCTTGATGAATGTAGGTAACATAGCCCGCCCCCTAGTCTCTCAGCTGTTTGCCGGTGAGGGCGAGGAAGATGTCCTCGAGGTCCGGTTTCTTGGTTTCAATTTCGCGGATGCGTAGGTTTTGGCCGGAAAACCAAGTAATGAGTTCCGTCAAATTATCGACATTATGGTCGTTCTCAATCATCACCTGTGTGCGATCCTGAGTGAAGCTCTTCACGCCGGGGACTTCGAGAATTGTGTCATTTACGGTTTCAGGATCCCGCAAAGTCAGCTCGAGGAAACCGGAATCCTCGATGATGGCCTGCAGGCCTTCTAGGGTCCCCTCAGCGATGATCTTGCCCTGATCCATGATGGCGATGCGGTCGCAGAGCTCCTGCGCCTCTTCCATGTAATGCGTTGTGTAAAGGACGGACATGCCTTCGCTATTCGCCTTGTGAATTGCTTCGAGGATGTGGTTGCGCGACTGAGGATCGATGCCCACCGTCGGCTCGTCCATGATCAGGAGTTTGGGCCGGTGAACCATCCCGCAGCCGATATTCAGGCGACGCATCATACCGCCGGAGAACTTTTTGACCCGTTTCTTCGCCACATCGGTCAGGCCGATCAGGTTGAGTGTGCGGTCAATCGCGTCTTTGAGCTGCTTGCCCCTCAGGCCGTAAAGCCCACCGAAAAACTGGAGATTTTCCTCGGGCGTCAGCTCAGTGTAGACTGCCAATTCCTGGGGCACCACTCCGATTATGTTCTTGGCTTGTGTGGAGATCTTGCCTTCAATTCTTACCTCGCCTTCGAAGCGGTTGATCAGGCCGGTGATGATGTTGATGGTTGTGCTTTTGCCGGCGCCGTTGGGACCGAGCAGGCCAAAAATCTCGCCTTCCTCCATCCTAAAACTGACATTGTCGACGGCGACGACATCTTTGAATTTCTTGTAGATTTTATCGACTTCGAGAATCACTTGTCTGTCCTCCCTGGGGTTGGTAGCGGTTGGTAGCGGTTGGTAGCGGTTGTTGTGGTTTGGCTTGATGCGGTTTATCGATGTTTATTGATTTTTGTCGACGTTTGTCGATGAACCGCAACTTAATTGCTACCTCCAGTATGCCCCGGGAGGAATTATGGCCCAAGTGCCAAAGGATAGATTTAGGGGGTGACTATAGTCATGGTGTCGATTTGCATAGGTTTAAATTTAAACCTGTGCAATCGCTTCGCCGGTCACCGGATCCCGTGTCCAATCGGGGACCCTGCTCACCAGATCTACAACTTCATCCCACTCTTCAGGATCCCCACGCCGAAGGTCGGGTGATTGGCCCGGCGGATATGATCCCATGATCAGATAGTCATCAGACGAAGCCATATTGCGGTGGGCCACGCCTGCCGGCAACAAAGCGACATCGCCGGCTTCCAGACGTACAGTATCTCCATTCGGACCGCCGAGTCTGATTTCTACCCAGCCGGCAGCGCAACCCAGCACTTCATGGGCTTCGGCATGGAAGTGTTCGAAACTATACACGCCATCCTCCCAGGGATCCGACCATCCGTGATTTACGAATGCGTCGCGGATCTGAGTGCGGAGATCGCTTTTATCTTGTGTAGTAAAAACACCTTTATACAGGATAACCTCATGGTTAGGATTTCCCGGAAAAGGCTTGTCTGCTTGAATCTTCATTGTAGTGGTCTTCATTCGTGGCCCTCCTTTTGGATCAGAGCATCCATTCTTTTATGTACCTCGTTAGCGAGGTCGGCAACTTCTTTTTGCTCTTGGGCATAAAATTCGTCATACATAAGAACGGTGTAGAAACCGGCAGCGGCTGCGGTCTTCAATGCATAGGGTGCATCCTCGAATACCGCTACCTCCTCGGCTGGGAGATCCCAGTCGCGGGCGAGTTCAAGGTAAATGGTGGGGTGTTCTTTGCTTTGGCCGACATCAGCACAGCTCAAAACGCGGTCAAAATAAGGCGTCAGCCCCAACCTTTCTATCGCTGGTCGGGCCAATCTGCCGTCAGTCGCGGTGGCCACGCTCATCCGGACATTCTTGCTGCGCAGGTAGTCAAGGTAAGGGACAACGCCCTCCTTGATGGTCACATCTTGCTCGTAATAGTGGGCCATGCGCTTGTAGCAGTACTCCAAAATGTCGTCGACAGTCGCCTCGAGCTCCAGCTTCTGTTTGAAGAGCTCGGCGGTCTCCATCATGGTATGTGCATCAGCGATGCGGTCCATCTCCTCGCTCCATGTATGTCCATGCAAGTCCAAATAGTCGCGCGTCAGCCGCCGCCAGTACTGCATCGAATCCAAAAGCATGCCGTCCATATCGAAAATCACGTGTTTCTTATCCATCTGCTTATTTTAGCAGAGGGATGTTAAGAGGATGTGAGGGATGAGGTGGGTGGGGGGTTGATTGCACAGGTTTACATATGGACCTGTGCAAAGCGGGCGGGGCTCTGGTGCACAGGTTTATTTCTGAACCTGTGCAAAGCAGGTGGGAGCTCTGGGCGCATGCACCCTAGCGCTGTCACAATAGTAGGTATAATGGGCACTAGAAGTTTTAACAGTAGCCCTATAAGCCCATTGAACCCTTCACCCGAACCCACTCCCCCACTACACCCAGCAGCAAACCATAAGCTATCGAAGCAACTGCATCCCTCCAGCACCAACCTATAGGCAACCCGAACACCAAACACAACCTCCGCCCAAACCTAATCCCCAAATCCCCCCAACCACAACCACCCACTCCCCCATAACACCCTCCAACAACAACCCAATCCACACCACCAACCCAAAACAGAAAAGAGGCAAACTACATGAAAATCACAATTGGCGATTACTTGATTAAACGACTTAAAGAAATAGGCATCACCGACTTGATCGGCGTTCCCGGCGACTTCAATCTACAGTTCTTGGAGCAGATCCGGGCGAGTGAGGGCATCCGTTTTGTGGGTACTTCTAATGAATTGAATGCTGCATATGCGGCGGATGGATATGCAAGGGAGCGCGGCGTTGCTGCGATGGCGGTGACGTATGGGGTCGGCGATCTCGGTGCGATTGGCGGAGTGGCGGGGTCTGCGGCGGAACATGTGCCGGTGATTGTGATTACCGGGGCGCCCCCGCATTTTGCGGTGAAGCATAATTATAAGGTGCACCATAGTTTGGCGGATGGGGATTTCGAGAACATCGAAACAACCTATGCGGCGTTTACGGCGGCGCAGGCGCTGATTACCTATGAGAATGCGCAATCGGAGATTGATCGGCTCTTCAAGACGGCGATTCAGAAGCGTGTTCCGGTGGAGCTTCAGCTTCCGTCGAACCTGTCCTTCCTGATCATTGATGTGGAGGATAAGCCTCTAGACCTGGCCCTGACCAGTGATCCGGAGCAGTTGGACAAAGTCGTTGAGGCTATTACCAACGGTTACCAACAGGCCGGTCATCCGTTGGTTCTGGTTGATATGGCTGTTGACCGCTACGGCATTGTCGAGGAAACTAAGCAGCTAATCGACAAGTTGAACTTGCCTTTTGCTGCCATGTCGACGGGGAAGGCGATCCTCGATGAGAACCACCCGCTTTATGCCGGCACCTATAAGGGTGATGAATCGGAACCGGGTGTCAAAAAACTGGTTGAGTCATCAGACTGGTTGCTAACCGTGGCTCCCCGGTTCATCGAATGGAATTCGGGCACTTACACTGTGGACCTGCCCGAGGAGAAGGTGATTAGGCTGGGGCGGACGCATACTTTTGTCGGCAGTGAGTGTTTTGAGGGCGTGATGGCCAAAGACATCATGAAACGGCTCTCGGAAGCTGCCGAGAACAATGACCTCACCCCACAAACTAACGAGCCCATCAATCAGAAGAAGCCCCTCCTCCCCATCCCGGAATCCGATCAGCCCCTCCGCCACGAAACGCTTTGGGAGCACATCAGGCATTTCCTCAAGGAAGGCGACATTATTTACGCAGAGACAGGTACGGCCAGCCAGGCGCTCGGTGCGATTCCGTTGCCCCCGAATACGACTTATGTTGCGTCCCTGATCTGGGGTGCGATCGGCTTTACGTTGCCGGCGGTTTTTGGCAGCCTGCTTGCGGCTCCCGAGAAACGGCAATTGTTGTTCATCGGCGACGGTTCGTTGCAGGTGACGGCGCCGGCTTTGGGCCGCATCCTCTACCACGAGCAAAACCCGCTTATCTTCGTGATCAACAATGACGGCTACACGATCGAGCGCTATATTATGGGCATGGATGCCGCTTACAATGACATCCCTGAGTGGCAGTACCATCGCCTGCCTGAGGTGTTCAGCAACAATTGTAAGATGTTAACTTTCGACATCCATACGCATGGCGAGCTCGCGGATGCTCTCGAGAAGGCCGAATCCGCGACGCACGGGGTCCTGATCGAGCTCCATCTGCCCGCGACGGATGCGCCCGATCCGCTCAAGAAGTTCGGGCCGGCTGTTGCGGATTTCAACTTTGGTGACCGCGGACCCGAGAATCCGGAGCCGGAGGACACTACTCTCCCCTGAGCCAGGCAATCGCGAGCCGGGTTCTATGGACGAGCCCGGTTTTGGCCAAAATATTCGATATGTGATTCTTGACCGTACCTTCGGAGAGGAACAACTGGTCGGCAATTTCTTTGTTGCTGAGGCCCTTCGCTACGGCCTTGACGACTTCGAGTTCGCGGGCGGAGAGCTCGCTGAATATGTCGCCGGGCTCCTGAGTGCCGCGCAAGTTTTGTCGAATGACACCCATGGCTTCGGGGCCGAGTACGTTTTGGCCGGCTGCAGTCTGGCGGATCGCGCGGATGATCTCTTCGGGGCGAGCGTTCTTGAGGATGTACCCTGCCACGCCGAAATTGATGGCCGGAATCACGTAGCGGTCCTCGTCGAAGGTGGAGAGCACCAGAACCTTGCGGCGGTCGGTGGCGGACATCTGCTCTACCGCACTAATGCCGTCAAGCGGCTCCATGCGCATGTCGAGCAGCAGCACATCGGGCCGGTCCTCCGCCAGAATGGTCAACGCGGCAGCACAGTTATCGCCCTGTGCGACGACTGTGAGGTCGGGCTCCAGATCCAGCAACATGCCGAGAGTCTGGCGGATGAGGGCGTCATCGTCAACGATTGCGACACGAATTTTAGTCATCAAAATCTCCTTCCAAAGGCAATAGCGTCGTGATCCGCATGCCTTTGCTCCCATCGGTCAGCAGCACGCCGCCGAGTCGGGCCGCACGCTCTTCCATGCCGCGCAGCCCCATGCCGCGTTGAGTCAACTGACCGCCGATCCCGTCATCCTCCACCGTAAACCGAATGCGCTGAGCGAGCACGTCGAGCCGGCAAGTCAGGTTGTGCGAAATACTGTGCTTGGCGGTAGTGGTTAAAGCCTCCTGCAGATTCGCAGACAGCACCGTCC
>CAZJTS010000024.1:0-16242 GCA_964548975.1 uncultured Fastidiosipila sp. | reverse complement strand
GCTGGTCAGAGCACCTGCCTTACAAGCAGGGGGTCGTGGGTTCGAACCCCTCACTCCCCACCACTATTGAAAGCCCGTCAACACCGCTGTTGACGGGCTTTTTCATGTCCTGAATCAAGCCTGCATCATCGCTCTATACTGCTGATACCCTCTTGCCCTGACGAATGCCATGACAATTTCCAACAACAGAAGGAAGGTCAGCACGGCGAACGTCATATTGATAAAGGTTGCCACAGACCAGTTCGCATCGGTAATTAGGGGTTCTTGGAGGAGGAGCTGCCGAAGCTTGAAGATCGCAACGAAAGCCAGCACATTCAGCGGGATCTGGACCCAGGCACGAGCGTAGCTCCTGTAGGGATGAATCAGGACGAAGATAAATTCAATCACCGTGACCCCGATCAGCAGCAGGATCCAGATCGAGTAGATCGACCAGTTATCCAGTGAGGCCGGACGGGGAATCTCCAGCTGCGTCAGTTCCATCAGCTTAGTCCAGGTGCCGGGTAGAAAAAAGAAGAGCAAGCCGAAGATCACGCTAAAGGCGAAGCCCAGTGCTTCACTCCCCCGGTCGTAAATGTAGCGCTCAGGGGTGCTTCGGGCCAGATCATCCACCGACCAGGCAGCCGACTTCAAGGTGACATTGTTCCGCTCGAGCAAAGCGAACACCAGAACCGTTGCGCCGCCCAAAGCCAATACCGTCACCACAATACCTGATGTATAGACCGGTACCGTAATACCCGCCACCGTCTGAAGGATCAGCATGATCACGGATGAGAAGATCATCAGGAGCACGCCGCCGATCAGGATCTTTGGCAACAAGCGCATGAATGCACGGTAGTAAGGGCCGCTCAGCAATGCGGTCGGCTTGCCGCTGAAGTTGTCGGCCAGGATGGTCGGGTCGCCCATTTCACTCAGGGTCAGCCTCACCGCTTCCTCTTCGGTCTTCCCTGCCGCCAGGTGATCTTCGACGATGGCCTGAATGTTACTCTCAAGCTCCAGTTTCAGATCGGCCTGTTCATTCTCAGGCACGCTCCCCGCAGCGACAGTCACATAAGGATTGATCAGGGTATTGACTCTTTCTTCCGTTTTCATTTGCCTTCCTCCAGTAAGTTGTCAATTGCGTTTTTCAGCGAATTCCACTGTGTTCTCAAGTTCTCATAGATCAGGTCGCCCAAGCCCGTCCGGCGATAGTACTTCCTCGGCTTACTCTCCTCCGTATTCCAGAGGCTTTCCAGAATGCCCTGTCCTTCCAGTCGGCGCAGCAGCGGATACAAGGTGTTTGTATCTGCCGAGACGCCATTGGCTTCCAAGTCCTGCGACAGCTCGTAGCCGTAACGCGGCTCAGCCAGCTTGCTCAGCACCGACAGGACCGTTGTCCCTTTCCTCAGCTCTATGGCCAAAGCCGAGCTCAACTCATCCATTTTCGTCTGATCTGCCATCGGCTCCCTCCTTCTTTCTTTAAGGTTGATTACACTATAGTGTACTCTACACACTATTGTCAATAGATAATTAATGCGAATCAAAATAATTTTTCCGGGCACAAAAAAACCGACCCTCAGGATCGGCTCATAATCGCGAAACGAAAGCGCTCAGCGCATCAGCTTAAACGTGCTGTTCTCGTCTGCCAACGTCACCAGGTTATAAAGGAACATCGCCTCGGTGAAATTCTCCCGCCCCAGGATCTCCGTCATCCCCACATTCAGATAACGCAGATCCACCATCGTAATACTTTCATAATCCCGGCACAGGAAGGGCACGAAAGCATTCGCAAATGAATCCTTGAACAGCAGAAGGTGCTTGCCGTTCTGCGTTCCGGTTTCGAGCTTCAGAATGTCCCGGTTTTCCCCGACAAAATATTCATACGGGTCATAAGTCTCTAGCGCGGCTTCGTTATAGAGCCCCTCGCGGATGAGTTTGCCCTCACGGTCGTAGAGTTTTACCTGATCCAGCCCCGGATGCTGATATGCCTCGATCGTATCGGGAGGCACAGTCCAGAGCCCGGCTTTGGCCAAAGTCGTGCCTCGGAAATCCTCCGTCACAGTCTGCGGACTATAGCCCTCCGGCTCCGCGCCTATCCAGGCCCGATAGGCCTCTTTAGCCCCGTGCTGCGTCCAATGGTGATCGGTCCGAAAGAAGAGCTGTGCGTCGCCGTGATTCCGGAAATGCTCCAGCAGATTCGGCGCCTCGAGCCCGCCGGCTGCAGCCTGCGCAATGAGCTCTGCCAGGATTCCCGCCTGCTCGGCTTCCACATGGCCCGCAGGCAAACGCTCCGGTTCAACGCCCGCAACCGTCGGCGCCAGGAGCAAGTTCACCGGCCGCGTCTCGGACCAGAAATTTTCAACGAAGTAGAGGACGTCGCCGACATTGCGCTTCAAACGGGCTTCGTCGAGGCTTTCGTGGATCTCGATCAGGTAATTGTCGTGCCCGAAGTACACACGACCGTTATCCTTCTGGCCCTGCAAGGCCTGCGACTGCGCCTTCAGTGACAGCCAGCTGCCCCGCGCCGTAAACTGGTCGGCCAGCCATTTCTCCGCCCCGCTCATGAAGGTTCTGTCGAGCCAGCCGGACATGGAGAATGCCGGCGCCTGGGCCAAAGGCCGGCGCTCCTGCGTTGTAAAATCTTTATCAGGACTCAGGAGCTGCAAGATACCCAGCACGCCCAGAGCCGCCACCAGGAGGATCGCAATTAATGTTCTCAATTTTTTCATCAGCATCCTCCTTAGAAATTAAAGTAGAGAAATGAAGCAAAACTCTGATCCAGCATGAAGGCCAGCGTCAGAATCAGGAAAGCTGCCACAAAGACGGTTTCGACAACCAGCGGAACGATACCCTCGCCGACTTTACTGCGCCAGAGCTTCTTGAGCTTGCCGGGCAGTGTCGTACAGAAGTAGATCGCGAGCAGAAGGAGTAGCCAGTTGCCCGAGATCAGGTAGCCGGCGAGCGCACCGCCTGCGCCGTTTTGGCCAAATAAGGCGCCGATAAAACTACCCAGCTCAGCGAAATCCGGGAAGGCGAAGAGCACCCAGCCGAAGTTCACAATACTGAAGGTGATCAGCTGCCTGAGGCGAAGCGGCCAGCGTTCCATCCGGCGATTGAGGAAGAACTTCTCGAGGAGGAGCCACAGCGCATAATAGAGCCCCCAGAGGAGGAAGTTCAGGGTGTTGCCGTGCCAGATTCCGGTGAGTGCCCAGACGATCAGGATATTGAGGATCTGGCGCCCCTGCCCTTTTCTGTTACCGCCCAGAGGAATATACACGTAGTCACGAAACCAGCTGCTGAGCGTGATATGCCAGCGCCGCCAGAAGTCCGCGACATTGATCGCCTGATAGGGGTTCAGGAAGTTTTCGGGGGTTTCGTAGCCCAGCATTTGGCCCAGGCCGATGGCCATGGACGAGTAGGAGGCAAAATCGAGATAGATGTAGAACGTATAGAGTAAGGCTGCGAGCCAGGCCTCGGCGGCACCGGGTTGGGTCAGCAGGCGATCGCGGATCTGGAAGAGCGGATCGGCCAGCAAAACCTTGATAAACAAAGCGGGCAAAAAGCGCATCAGACCGGCCCGGAAAGCCTCGCCTGAAACACGCAGTACCGGGAGCTGGCGCCTGAAATGCTCGTAGCGTCCGATCGGCCCCGAGATGACCTGAGGGAAGAATGTAATATAAAGCGCGAAGTCCGGGAGACTCGGCAGGTGGTCTTTGCCGTCTTTTCTGAGCCGCCTGATATCAAACCAGGCGGACAAAAGTTTAAATGTGTAGAAGGACAGTCCCAAAGGCAGACTGGCGGCCAGGTATTTGCCCCAGATCAGGACCCCGATATTGAGTAAGACGGCCAGCGCAAAGAGGAGATTCGTGGCGCGTTTCTGCCTATGCCAGATCATCAGGAGCAGGTAGTTAACCAGCACCGAGCCGATCAGGAGCAGTATCCGGCGAGGTTCACCCCAGGCGTAGAACAGAAGGCCGAGGAGCACCAGGAGCAGCTGACGGCCGCGCGCGGTGCTCCGAATCTGCCACACCGGCAGATGGTAGAGCAGGAGGCCGAGTGGCATGAATAAAGTTAGAAATAACAGTGTATTAAATGCCATAGGTCACCCGAATTCAGTGCTTAGCTATTCTTCTCGATCCAGCCTTCAATGATTTCTTTTGCCTTCGGGTTATCGTCCGAGAGCACACCGAAGACGTAGTTGCCGCTGCGAACCAACGCCGGGTTCTCAACGTTCACCAGTTCCTCGGGAGTGTAGTTGCCGAAAGCCGTGCGGAAATACTCGTAGCGCTCTTCCATATTGCCTTCGACACGTTCAGCGGCAGCCTGGTCTTTGGCCTCAAAGAGCACAATCTCTTCAGCCGTGGCGCCACCGCCGGACACAATGTAGTGACTGGTGATATCCGCCTGATCGACCTGATCGATATAGCGGTCCCAGAGTTGATCCGGCATGGGGCCGAGATCTTTGTCCCGGAAGGTGATGCCGCTCTGGATCTCATCCGCCAGAGATTTCAGGTCCAGGCCGGAGGCCAGGGACTTACCGCCGCCATTACATGCGCTGAGGACGATGACGAGCGCGAGGGTCAAGAGGCTGAGGATTAGGGATCTTTTCGTTTTCATAAGCAAACCTGCTTTCTTAATTCTTGGGTGGTGCTACATGCGTCTGTATATACTCTTGCCAAAGCATGGTGTATGTACGGTCGAAATGAATGCCGTCGGGCGATGCGTCAGCGGGCAAAGCGCCGTCGTTACCGGCTACCACAGAGGAGGCATCGAGGAAATAGACATTTTCCTCATCCGCCATCTGATCCATGGCAAGATTGAACTCACGGATTGTCTTGTTATTGGAATAAGCATGGTCATCCAGGGAATTTGCGACCGGCAGAATGGCCATGATGTAGATGTTCGCCTGCGCCTGGTGCTGTTTTACGAAGCGAACGATTTCACGGTAAGTATTGATGAAGCCGGTCAGCGGCCAGCCGGTTTCATTGATACCGAAGCCGATGTAGACATCCTTGAAGTTGCCCGCATTGCTCTGCACATAGGCTGCGCCGGTCTGCTGAGCAGAGCCGATCTTGATGACGTCCTTGAAGAAAACGCCGACGTTATAGCCTTTGTTGTAGACGAAGTTCGCATCATAGAGCGTGCCGTAGAGCATGAGACCCTGGGTACGAGAATCCCCGATGAAGAGGGCGTCGGCGAAGTACGTGGGGTCTTTCGCAGCGGAGGCCTCCGGGCGGGCGGCGTACTGCGGACCGGTCGGTTCAGATCTTTCGGGTGCTTCGGTGGTCTGTTCGGTGGAGGTGTTTGGCGTTTCTTCTGTGTCGCTCGTCGTAAGCGGAGCGGTTCCTGCAGAAGACGTACTGGCTTCAGTGTGCGGCTCGACAATCCGGCCGGTCTGTTCAGGCTCGCTGGGTTCAGAGGGATCGGTGACATGGACCATGGTCATATCACAAGCGGAGAGAAGCAGCACAAGGGCCATGGCGCTTGCCATTAGAGCTGAAAAAGATTTCTTTATAAGCATGAGTTTTTACCTGAAAGTTCTTTAACTTTTACTGGGGTGGATACGGAATTGAATCGTTGGCCTTCACATTAAAGGCTATTATACAACTTTATTCCGCAAGCGGAAGAGGTTCTTTGCATTTTCCGTCGTTTGCTCTGCCAGCTCATCAGGCGTAAGTCCCCGGGCTTCGGCCAGGCGGTCATTGATATAAGTCAGGTAGGCCGGCTCGTTGCGCTTACCTCGATACGGTTCGGGTGTGAGCCAGGGGCAATCGGTTTCCAGGAGCAGTCGCTCGCCCGGAATGGCGGAGGCTACCGCAAGCGGTTTCTTACCGTTCTTGAATGTCACCGGCCCGTCGAAACCGAAGTAAAAGCCCAAAGGCAGAAGTCTTTCGGCAAATTCCTCAGATCCTGAATAACAATGAAAGACGCCCGGCAGATCCCGGAGTTGCCCCTCCGCCGCGATCTCTTCAATAGCGGTCAGGCAGTCCAGATGCGCATCACGGTTATGGACAACGAAGGGCAGATCATAAGCGTAAGCTAAGCGCATCTGGTCCTGAAACGCCTGCTTTTGCATTTCCTTAGGATGGTGGTCGTCGTAGTAATAGTCCAGACCGATCTCACCGATCGCAACAATCTTTCCGGCCTCGTCCTGATCTAATAGCGCACGAAACTCCGTGGCCGTCGCCTCATCCCATTGATCCGCATCCTGGGGATGAATGCCGATGGTGGCGTAGACCCCGTCGTGCGCCCGGGCGATTTCCACCGCCTTCTTAGAGGACGGCAGATCGAAGCCGATCACATTCAGCAGCGTGACGCCGGCTTCTCTCGCCCGTTCGATCAGCTGAGGGATCTCCTCAGCATAGCGCTCGTCGTTCAGATGGGTATGTGTATCGTAAAGCATTTAACTGACCACAGCACCCGGGCTGACCGCTTGATCCGGTGCCAGCAGTCTGAGTGTCCCGTCCTGATCTTCAGCCAGGAGCAGCATGCCGAAGGATTCGATGCCGCGAATCTTGCGAGGCTGCAGGTTCTCCAGCAAGAGCACCTGCCGCCCCGGCAGATCAGCCGGATCGTAGTACTCCGCAATGCCCGACACCACGACACGCTCCTCACCCTTCCCGATATCGACGACCGATTTCAAGAGGCGGTCTGCGCCTTTGACCTTCTCGGAGGTCTTAATCCGAGCGACGATGAGATTCAGTTTCGTGAAGTCATCATAGGTGATGCGTGCTTTCTCAGCGGCTTCCTCCTCCGCAGGGGCTTCGTCAGCACTCCCGGCTTTGGCCCGGATCTGCTCTTCGAGCCACCCGATCTCTTCGGCGAGGTCGAGGCGCGGGAAAAGGGGCTTAGCCGCCGTGATCTTAGCTTGATAAGGGAACGCGCCGTAGACGGCCTGCTCGAGGCTGATCTCCACCGGCTGGCCCAGCTGCTTTAGGATCGCGGCCGAGGTTTCGGGCAGGAAAGGATTCAGAATGACCGCCGTTACGCGAAGTGTCTCGCAGAGATTGGCCAAAACCGCCGCCAAGCGCGGCGCCGCTGCCTGATCCTTGCCCAGCTTCCAGGGCTCGGTTTCGTCGATATACTTATTCGCCCGGCGAATCAAACGCCAGATCGCCGTCAAAGCGTGGCTGAACTGCATCTTCTCGAGATAAGTTTCAACTTCTGTCAAGGTCGTTCCGGCCAAAGTCCGGAGCTCGTCATCCAATTCGTCCGCCAGCTGATCCTCAGGGATCTCGCCGTCAAAGTATTTTGCCACCATCGCCGTCGTGCGACTCAGGAGATTGCCCAGGTCATTGGCCAGATCGGAATTGATCCGCTCGACGAGAGCTTCATTCGTGAAGTTGCCGTCCAGGCCGAAGGGGATCTCGCGCAGGAGAAAGTAGCGAATGCTGTCGACACTATAGCGTTCGCAGAGCACCACGGGATCCACGACGTTGCCTTTGGACTTCGACATTTTACTGTCGTTCAGGAGAAGCCAGCCGTGGCTATACACATGTTGCGGTAAAGGTTCACCGAGCGCCATCAGGATCGCAGGCCAGATGATGGCATGGAAGCGAACGATTTCTTTGGCCATGAGATGGACATCGGCAGGCCAGTACCGGCGGTAGTCCCCCGCTTCGTCCTCGGGAAAGCCGAGGGCGGTAATGTAGTTGGACAAGGCATCAATCCACACATAAATGACATGTTTAGGATCGAAGGGGACCTTCACCCCCCAGTCGAAGGAGGTCCGGGACACGGCCAGATCTTCCAGCCCCTGCTCGATGAAGCGAAGCATCTCATTTCTGGCGGATTCAGGCTGGAGAAAGTACGGGTGCTCGTTATAGTACTGCACCAGGCGATCGCCGTAGTGACTCAAACGGAAAAAATAGCTTTCTTCCTGCGTCACACTGACGGGGCCGCCGCAATCCGGGCAATGGGACTCGACAAGCTGCGTTTCTGTCCAGAAAGCTTCACAGGAGGTACAGTACCAGCCTTCGTAATAGTCCTTATAGATCTCGCCTTTGTCGTAAAGTTTCTGGAAGATCTTCTGAATGGCCTCTTCATGATGCTGATCCGTCGTACGGATGAAGCGGTCATAGGTGATGCCCAAGAGCTTCCAAAGTTCTTTGATACCCACAGCCATGTCGTCGACGAAACTCTGGGGGTCCTTCCCCGCTGCTTGGGCTCGTTGTTGGATTTTTTGGCCGTGCTCATCCATGCCGGTCAGGAACATGACATCCTTGCCCTTCAGGCGCTGGAATCGGGCCACGGTATCCGCGGCCACGGTCGTATAGGAGTGCCCGATGTGGAGTTTATCACTCGGATAATAAATGGGCGTTGTAATATAAAAGCTTTCTCTCTCAGCCATGCTTACCTCTTCTTATTTCGTGTGTGGGACTTAGAGCCGCTCGGGTTCTCCCAGCTCATCTTCGCCCTCGGTGAGACGAATGCTCTCGATCACCTGATCCTCCTGGGGACGATCCTGACGGCCGGTCGGCGTATTCGCGATCTCTTCCAGGACATCCAGACCGCCGGTCAGGCGACCGAAAGCGGCGTACTGGCCATCCAGGTGCGGGGAATCCTCATGCATGATAAAGAACTGGGAGCCGGCTGAATCCGGATGCATGGAACGCGCCATCGAGAGGACGCCGGGTGTATGCTTCAGGTCATTGGGGACGCCGTTACTTGTGAACTCGCCCTTGATGCGGAAGCCCGGGCCACCCATACCGGTGCCCTGCGGATCGCCGCCCTGAATCATGAAGCCTTTGATCACGCGATGAAAAATCAAGCCGTCGTAGAAGCCGTCCTGAACCAGCTTCGCGAAGCTGTTAACGGTGTTCGGTGCATATTCGGGTAAGAGCTCGAAGGGCATCTTCTTGCCGTTCGCCAGTGTAATCATTCCTTTAATTGCCATATTTGTTCCTCTTTCTTAATGAAGTTGCTGCAAGAGCCGGTGCTTCAGATCCCAGAGCTTCTGGGATAGGTCGACATAATAATCATGGGGATTGTCCAGGCGCAGGACCGACGGCCAAAGCGTAGCGATCTGACGTGTCGAGTAGTTACGGATCTCCTGGAGCGTGGGGCTCTCATACACGGCTTCGCCTTCGGCAAAGATCTGCACCAGCAGAGGCTTGGCCTCGAAGTTCTCGATGACTTTGCGCTTCCAGGTGGCTTCCGGGTCGAAGAGCTCATAGGGTTTGGATTCATCGATCTCTTCGCCGTCCAGGACGATAAGGTCGGCCTCCAGTTTGCCGGTGGCCTTGTCGATCATGCGGTAGACCCATTTGTGCCCGGGATTGGTGATCTTCGAAACGTTTTCCGAGATCTTCATCTTCGGGATGACGGTGCCGTCCCCGTCCTCGATCGCACAAAGTTTATACACCCCGCCGAAGACCGGTTCGCTGCGCGAGGTAATCAGGCGTTCGCCGACACCGAAGGAGTCGACTTTGGCCCCCTGACCGATCAGGTCACGGATAATGTGCTCGTCCAGCGAACTCGAAGCAACGATCTTACAGTCGACCAGGCCGGCTTCATCGAGCATTTTGCGGGTCTGCTGACTCAGATAAGTGATATCGCCGGAATCCAGGCGGACCCCTTTCAGGCGTTTGCCCAGCGGTTCCAAATATTCACGGGAGACCTTGATCGCATTGGGGATGCCTGAGGTGAGGACATTATAAGTATCTACCAGGAGAATTGTATTATCGGGGTAGGTCTTGGCGTAGTCCAGGAAGGCGTCGTATTCCGTCTCATAGAGCTGGACGAAACTGTGGGCCATCGTGCCGGACAGCGGCACACCGAACTGGGCACCCGCCATAGTACAGGAGGTCCCGGCTACGCCGCCGATATAAGCTGCTCTCGCGCCGAGCACCGAGGCATCGTAGCCTTGCGCTCTACGGGCGCCGAACTCCAAGACAGGTCGGCCTTCGGCTGCGTAAACGATGCGCGAGGACTTCGTCGCGATCAGGCTCTGGTGATTGATGGTCAGGAGGAGCATCGTCTCGATCATCTGGGCGTGGATAATGGGGCCGCGGACTTTCACGATCGGTTCGGCTTCGAAAATCGGGGTGCCCTCGGGGATGGCCCAGATATCGCACTCGAGCTTCAGATCCTGCAGATACTCGAGGAAAGGCTCTGTGAAGTCACCGGTTTGGCGTAAGAATTCGATATCTTCTGCTTCGAACTTGAAGTCTTTGATATAGCTGATCATCTGCTCGAGACCGGCCATGATCGCATAGCCGCCGTTATCCGGCACCCGCCGGAAGAAGAGATCGAAGTAGGCGATCGTATCCTTCATCCCCTGATCAAAATACGCTTGAGACATTGTGAGTTCGTAGTAGTCTGTGAGCATTGTCATGTTCGAGACATCATTCCATGCCATGTAACACCTCCATCTAGCGGCCTGGCAGGCTAAAGGCCTGTCAGAAACTCAGGTAAATAAGTGGGTCTATTATACCACTCCTCGAAAGGCCCCTCGGGATATTCGACATAGTCCAGGAAAAGCCCCTGTGCCCCTAAGGTCTTCCCTCCCAGGGTCCGATCCCCTGTCCTCAGCATCTGATCGATCGTCCCTTGAGGCAGCTTACCGAGCCCGATATAGAGCAGTGTGCCCGCGATAATCCTGACCATGTTGTAGAGAAAGCCGTCGCCCCGGATCACGAGACGGATGAGGGCGCCTCGCTGTTCGAGACGGACCTCATGCAGGGTGCGAACGGTGGTTTTGGCCGACGAACCGCTCGCCATGAACGCGCGAAAGTCATGTTTACCGGGGAGCCTAGCGGCCTCCGCCTCCATCGCGGCAATGTCGAGCACGCGCCCTTCCTGCATGGCATAGCGGGCCAAAAGCGCACTCTTCTTGCGATCATTCCAGATGTAGTAGGAATACTGCTTGCCGATGGGGTCGAAACGCGCGTGGAAACCGGGCGAAACCTCTTTCGCATCCAGGACGCTGATATCATCAGGCAGCAAGGTGCCCAGCGCGAGATAAATGCGCTCCGTGGGGACGGTAATACGGCTGTCGAAATGGCTGACGTGCTGCCGGGCATGCACGCCGGCATCGGTGCGAGAACAGCCGAACAGCGTCACGGGCTCACCGGCCAATCGGCTCAAGGCCTGTTCTACCGTGCCCTGCACGCTCGGGGCATTCGCCTGACGCTGCCAGCCGGCGAAGCGACTGCCGTCATACTGCAAGAGTAGGGCAATACGTTTCTGCTCGGTCATGGGAGTCTCCTAGAAAGCCAATTGTAAGACGAGAATAAGCACCACGAAGAGGATGCCGACGACGAGGAAGACAATGTCCTTTCGGCCCATCTTCAACTGATTCAGTTTCGTGCGGCCTTCGCCGCCTCTATAGCAGCGCGATTCCATGGCGGTAGCCAGTTCTTCCGCGCGCTTGATGGCACTGACGAATAAGGGAATGAGGATGGTCACCAGGCCCTTGACCCGCTGCATAAAGCTGCCGGTATCGTAGTTGGCACCGCGTGAAGACTGGGCCTTCTGGATTTTGTCCGCCTCATCGGCCAGTGTGGGGATGAAGCGAAGGGCAATGGAAATCATCATGGAGATATCATGGACCGGCACTTTGAAGGCTTTCAGCGGACTCAGTAAGGATTCCACGGAGTCGGCCAAAAGCAAGGACGTCGTGGTCAATGTCATGAGAACCGAGGACCCCACGATCAGGAAGATCAGGCGGACTGCCATCAGGACACCGGTAATCAGGCCTTCTTCCGTAATGCTGAGCGGTCCCAGGGTCACCAGAGCTTTGCCCGGTACTGAGAAGATATTCAGCAAAAAAGCAAAAATCGTGATAAAGAGAATCGGCTTAATCGTCCGCCAGATCGTCTGCCGGTCAATCCGGGAAATGATCACCAGCGCCAGAATCCCTGCTCCGTAAATGAGCAAAGGCAGCGGTTTCGTCAGGAAAAAGACGACGATCATCAAGAGCAGCGAGAAACCGAGCTTCACCCGTGGGTCAAGCCGGTGGATCAGGGAGTTTCCCGGATAGTAATTACCGATCGTAAATCTGCCGCCCATCAGTTGTCCACCTCAGCGGCAACAGCCAATAAAGCTTCAACCAGATCTTCGGCAGCGAAGACGCGCGGATCGAGCGTCGGATACCAGGCTGCTAAGCGATCCGCGAAACGCATGACCGCCGGAATCTCCAGATCGTTCTCCAGAACAAAGGCTTCATCCGAGAAGATTTCGCTCACTGTACCGATACGCGCAAGCCTGCCTTCTCGAAGAATCATAATCCGGTCAGCCAGACGGGCCAAATCATCCATGCTGTGGGAGACAAAAATAATCGTCACGCCTTTCTGCTGTAAACCGAGGATGGTCTGGAAGATCTCTTCTCTGCCCTGGGGGTCCAGTCCTGCAGCCGGCTCGTCCAGAATGAGAATCTCAGGTTTCATCGCCAGGATCCCGGCGATGGCGACACGGCGCATCTGCCCGCCTGACAGTTCAAAAGGCGAGCGATCGAGATCCACATTGTCGAGGCCGACCAGCTGCAGCGCTTCCAGACAGTTATCACGGACTTCCTCATCTGAAAGCCCCAAGCGTTTGGGACCATAAGCCACATCATCATAAATGGTTTCGGCAAACAACTGCTGTTCCGGGTACTGGAAGACCATGCCCACATGGCGCCGCAGTTCCTGTATATCTCGGTTCTCCGCGACGTTCAGATCGCGTACGCGAATCGAACCTTCCTGTGGACGAATGAGCCCGTTCAGGTGCTGGATCAGGGTAGACTTGCCGGAGCCGGTATGCCCGGCGATCCCGAGGAATTCTCCCGGCCAGACCTGGAATGTAATATCTTCAACGGCATCGATCTCATCCGGGCGCTTGATATTGTAGGTATGAGAGAGATCCGTCACCTCAATGATCGGCTCCCGGCTGTAATCTGCATTCGCATCCTCATTACGGAGTCGGGGCTTTTCTTCTTGATGTTCCGTGTCTCGCGGCACAGTCACCCCCCGGGTCAGCCGGAGGATATCTCTCAGATAAAGTGCGGCGGCTTCTTCCGTCGCCAGATCCTGCTGGGTCGGTGTTTCACCGACCTGTTCAGCAAGGGATTTGGTAATCTTGATATAGGACGGCACATCGAGACCCAGTCGCTGAATCTTTTCACTCTCAAAGAAAATCTCGTTCGGCGTGCCTTGAAGGACCAGTTCACCGTGACTCATCACCAGCACACGATCGGCTTTGAGGACTTCGTCCATGTGGTGCGTGACATTGATCAAGGTCAGCCCCTGCGAGCGCTGCAGCCGGGAAACCAGAGCCAGCAACTCCTTGCGGCTCTTCGGGTCCAGCATGGACGTCGCTTCATCCAGAATGATGCATTTCGGTGCCATGGCTAGAATCCCGGCTACCGCCAGCTTCTGCTTTTGGCCACCGGAGAGTTCGGACGGCTGCCTGGACTCGAAACCTTCCAGACCCACGACCTTCAGAGACTCGGGCACAATCTGCTGCATGACCTCCTGCGGGATCCCTAGATTCTCGGGGCCGAAAGCCACGTCCTCCTCAACCGTCGTTCCGACGATCTGGTTGTCCGGATTCTGGAATACCATGCCGAGCTTGCTCCTGATTTCCCAGAGCGTTTCATCGTCCCGGGTATCGTAGCCCATGACCAGCACGCTGCCCGTCTGCGGTAAGAGCAGAGCGTTCAAGAGGCGGGCCAAAGTCGACTTCCCCGAACCGTTGCGGCCCAGAATGGCCAAATGCTCGCCTTCTCTGACAGTAAACTGCAAAGCGCGGACAGCAACGAGTGCGTCCTCGCTGCCGGCGTCATAAACATAAGAAGCATCACGAACATCAATGAGTTGATCTGTCACGAACAAAGCTCCTCACTTTGAAAAAAAGAGGCCAGGTGTGCCCTGACCCCTAGGGTGAAACATAAGCCGTATCAAACGGCAATTAGATAAGCTCCAGCCGAACCATTTCGGCAGAGTCACCGCGACGTGCGCCCAACGGAATGATCCGTGTGTAGCCGCCGCTGCGGTCTTTGTAACGTGCAGCTACGTCATCGTAGAGCACATTGACAGGATTGACGACGTTGCCGTCAGCATCCTTGCCTTTGACGAGCCACTTCATAGCCCGGCGACGCGCAGCCAAACGGCTGGGGCCGTCGACCTGTACTTCACGGGTATTGAGTTCGTGCTCGACGACATAGTACTTATTGTCGTTTACAGAAGTTTTTTCGGTGAGCATTTTCTTGCCCTTGCCGTCAAGTTTTGCCTTTGATGTCAGAATTTCACGAGTTGTGTAATTATCTGCTTCACGGGCAGCTTCGGTAATCAGTTTCTCTGCAATACTGCGGACTTCTTTGGCCCGGTCCACTGTGGTCTCCACAGCGCCGCCGACAATCAACTGTGTCGTCAGGTTCCTCAGTATGCTTAGTCTGACACTAGTCTTGCGGCCTAATTTACGATGTCCAGACATTTCTAACCTCCTAGAATAGGTGTAAAGTAATTTTGTTGTTTAAAGATCAGGTGATTCCGCCAGACCGAGTCCGAGCTCTTCTAATTTCTGTTCGACTTCCTCAAGGGATTTCTTCCCGAGGTTTCTCACCTTCATCATGTCTTCCTGTGTACGGATGACGAGATCGCCTATCGTGTTGATGGATGCTCTCTTCAGGCAGTTATAGGTTCTGACCGAAAAATCCATGTCCTCGATTGCGGTATCCAGCACCTGATCGTGCTCTTCGACTTCCTCTGTCTCACCGAAGCTGGGGTTTCTCTCGACTTCGTTGAGGTCGAGGAAAAGGCTCAGGTGATCAATGAGAATATCGGACGCCTGACTCAAGCCGGCATCAGCGGTCAGGGTTCCGTCTGTCCAGACCTCGAGCGTCAGTTTATCGTAATCCGTAAACTGACCGACACGGGTGTTGTCGACAGAGTAGTTGACCTTATTGATCGGCGTGAAGATCGAGTCGATCGGAATGACACCGATCGGCTGATTCGGCCATTTGTTGTTATCGGCCGTATTGTAGCCTCTACCCTCACTGATGGTGAACTCGATGAAGACACGAGCATCGCCGTTCAGCGTGCAGATCACGTGATCAGGATTCATGATTTCGATTTCTTCATCATGCACGATATCGCCGGCAGTCAGGACACCGGTGGTGCCTTCATCACTGCTCAGATAAACGGTCTTGGGACCGTCGACGTGCATTCTGATACGAATGCCTTTGACATTCAGGATGATCTCGGTCATGTCCTCGATGACACCTTTGACGGTCGAGAACTCATGCATGATGCCGTCGACGCGCAGTGCGGTAACAGCGGCACCTTGGAGCGAAGAGAGGAGAACACGGCGCAGTGAGTTGCCCAGTGTAATACCATAGCCTCTTTCCAGAGGTTCAACTACGAATTTCCCGTAGGAACTGTCTTCTGATACATCTATCGTTGAAATGACCGGTTTACTAATTTCTAACATTATTTACCTCCCAGGTGTTTAGCGCACGAATGTGAGCAAAGCGGTGATCCTGAGGATGTTTAACGGGAGTAAAGCTCGACGATCAAACGCTCGCTGACTTCCACATCCACATCTTCCCTGTTCGGAACCTGCAGGATTTTACCCGTAAGTGTGTCCAGGTCAAAACTCAGCCAATGCGGGATCGCCCGATTGACCTCCATGCCCTTGAAGCGATTCTTCTGTCTGGATGTTTCAGAGACAGTGATCACATCGCCTGCTTTGAGAGTCATGGAAGGGATGTTTGCCTTCTTGCCGTTGAGCAGGAAATGTCCGTGGCTCACCAGCTGTCTGGCTTCCGCGCGAGAGTGAGCGAAACCCATACGATAAACAATGTTGTCAAAACGCATTTCGAGCAGACGGAGGAAGTTCGTACCGGTATTGCCGCGCTGACGATCAGCACGTGAATAGACGGTGCGGAACTGGCCTTCCTGCATGCCGTAGAAACGTTTGGTTTTCTGCTTTTCACGCAGCTGCATGCCATACTCGGACTGTTTACGACGAGACCCGGTAGGTCCGTGCTGTCCGGGGGCATAGCCGCGTTTCGCGATGGCACATTTGCTGGAATAGCAACGAGCGCCCTTCAAAAATAATTTAGTTCCTTCTCTGCGGCACAGGCGGCAGGAAGCTTCAGTATATCTAGCCATTCATGTCCTCCTTAAATTCTTCTCTTCTTGGGAGGTCTGCAGCCGTTATGCGGAACCGGAGTGACGTCCTTCAGCATTGTGACTTCGAGGCCGACATTGCCGAGAGCGCGGATTGCGGATTCACGTCCGGACCCCGGACCTTTGACATAAACTTCTACAGTGCGTAGTCCCT
>CAZJTS010000023.1:15608-16812 GCA_964548975.1 uncultured Fastidiosipila sp. | reverse complement strand
CCAGCTGGGTGTGAAACATCGCTATAAAGAAGGCATGTTCGATCAGGTGGACCGCGTCCTCTTTGACCTGAAAAACAATCCCTACAGCCGGCGCATCATGACCAATATCTACACATTCCAAGATCTGTCTGAAATGAACCTTTACCCCTGTGCTTACTCCATGACATTCAATGTAACCGGGAAGAAGTTAAATGCGATTTTGAATCAGCGTTCGCAAGATATGTTGGTTGCCAATAGCTGGAACGTTACACAGTATGCGGTTCTGGTTCACATGTTTGCTCAGGTGTCAGGTTTAGAAGCGGGAGAACTGGTTCATGTTATCAGTGATGCGCACATCTATGACCGACATATCCCCATCGTCGAAGAACTGATGAAGCGAGAAACTTATCCGGCACCCGTTCTGGAGATCGACCCAGAGGTTCGGGACTTCTACGATTTCACTGTCGATTCATTTAAGCTTCGGGATTATCAGCACGGGGAAACGGTCAAGAAGATCCCTGTTGCGGTTTGAGGTAGAGCATGGAAGCTATAGTTTTAGTAGATGAAAAATGGGCGATCGGCTGTGAAGGTGATCTCCTCGTGCGAATCAAAGCAGACCTCAAGCGATTTCGTGAAATGACCGCCGACCAAGTCGTCATTTATGGACGTAAAACCCTGGAATCTTTCCCGGGTGCCAAGCCCTTACCCGATCGAGAGAATTGGGTGCTCAGCCGCAGCACTGATTACACGTTGGATGGTGCCGTGGTATTACATGATCTCTCTGAAGTATTAAACCGAGCAGCTGAGGCCGAAGCGGAGGGGACGACTGTGTTTGTCATCGGAGGGGCTCAAGTCTATGAGCTCTTATTACCTTACTGTGATGTCTTACATGTCACTCAAGTCGACAAAAGCTGGCAGGCGGATGCCTGGTTTCCGGAGATTATTGAAGAGGGTATCTGGCGAGAAATCTGGCGGTCGCCCGTTCAGGTAGCAGGTCAGACGGAGCCCTTCACTTATCATTTCGTTCGTTTCGAGAATAGTGACCCTAAGCCGTGGCCTTTGATTTGACTTCGTTCTTAGGGAACTTCCGCATCAGCTCTGTATGAATGTAGGCGCCCACCATCAGAATATAATTGGCCAAAAACAGCCACAGCATCAGAATGATCACACCTGAGATACTGCCGTACATACTATAGTACTCAGCTCTTTGCGTGATGAAAATCGA
>CAZJTS010000023.1:0-15598 GCA_964548975.1 uncultured Fastidiosipila sp. | reverse complement strand
GACCCAGCGAGATGACAATCCAGCCCACTGACGTCACCACTGCTGAGAGTAAGGTGAAACGGAAGAGGCTCTTGTTGCGACTCATGATCTGGAAAATTACGACGAAGACTAAGGTTAATAAGGCGAAAGAAATGACGTAAGAGGCGATATTGAACGTGTCATTCATGAGCCACTCCGGCAGAGGAATGAAGTCTTGCAGATAATTCAGAGCCAGTCGGCTAAAGCTCATGAAGACCAGGACAGTTATCAGCAAGAGGGTAACGGCCAGGATTGAGACGACGCCGAAAATCCTTTGGATAATAAAGTTATAATCTGAAGCTTTCGAACGATAAATCGAGTTTAATGAGTTGACGACGCTACCAACACCTTTCGCACCCGCCCAGAGAAGACCGAAAGCCGCAACGGATAGGAGCGGCAGTTTACCATTGCCTTGGCTCGCTTCTTCGATGAAGTCTTGAAGCATATTCAGAATCTGAGGCGGAAAGACACCGCTCAAATCATTCATCGCTTGTTCCATGCGCATGGGTAGATCAGGGCTGATGACATTCAAGAGATTCAAAAGGAAAATGATCAAAGGGAAGAGAGAAAAGAGAAAATAGAAACAAGAGGCGGCAGCATAGCGACTGATATCAAGAGCTGTGAAGCGCTTAAGACGTCTTTTCCATGCGGAAAGTTTGCCGTTCTCATCCAGTTCTTCCAACTTGTTTTGTGCTCGATCGGACACACCATTGATTTTTTGGCGAAAGAGACGTTTACCTTGCTCGCGGGCAAGAGGGATTTTCAATTCATTCTTATTCATATGACTATAGTACATTTATTAGCACTTTCGCGTACGGTTCATATGAAACCTGACATCTAACTCGCACCAAAGAAAGCGTCAAAAGCTGTAAAACTGGGGTATTGAAATTATTGTCCTTTGTGCTAGAATGTTAAAGCTGTTAGCGGGGTGTGGCTCAGGTGGTAGAGCGCCTGGTTCGGGACCAGGAGGTCGCAAGTTCAAGTCTTGTCACTCCGACCAAAGCATAAAGGCCTGCAAATCAAGGGTTTGCAGGTTTTTTCATATTCTTACGAGATTATGTAGATTGCGAAATAAACACCCTCAATAACTGTGATCTGACAGTTTGCCTCTGCTAACTCTAAGTGCTAAAATGACACTTATTCTATGGCTAAGGGGTTTGGGACAATGAATTTAGCTGAATTAAAGGTAGGGCAGAAGGCCAAAGTTCAGGTAGTCGGAGGCGAAGGTCAACTGCGCAGGAGACTCCTGGAAATGGGTCTTATTCCCGGCACAGTCGTTGAAATGCAAGAACCTGCACCTATGGGTGACCCCTTATGTATTCGCTTAAGAAATTACTATCTTACCCTGCGGATTGCTGAAGCAGAGAAGATTGATATTTTGTCGGTCTCTTCAGGAGCCGCTGCTAATGTGGGGGTCAATGCTCAATGATCATTGGTTTATTAGGGAATCAGAATAGCGGTAAAACCACCCTTTTTAATCACCTGACCGGCAGTAATCAACGTGTGGGGAATTTCCCCGGCGTGACTATGGATCGTAAAACGGGTACGGTCAAATACGATAAAGACCTGGAGGTCGTTGATCTGCCGGGGATCTATTCGTTAACGCCTTACTCCGGCGACGAGATTGTCACGCTGGAATTCCTAACAGAAGGCATCGCAGATGTTCTGATCAATATCGTTGACATCAATAATTTAAGCAGGGGACTCTACCTGACCATGCAACTGCTTGAATTGGAGATACCCATTGTCCTGGCTCTGAATATGATGGATGAATTCCAGAAAGCCGGTGGCCATGTTCATCTCGAGACGATTCAGTCCATGTTGGGCATCCCCGTAGTTCCTATTTCCGCCGCCCGTGGTGAGGGGATCTCTGAACTGATCAATCAGGCGGTGCTGGCAGCGACAGATGAGGAGCGTGTCTGGCGTTCAGATATCTGCTCGGGACCTGTGCACCGCTCAGCTCATGGACTTGCACACTTCATCGAAGACCATGCCGGCAAGATCGGTCTACCGGCACGTTACGTCGCTCTGCGATTGATAGACGGGGACCCGGCTTTGGCCTATCGCATGGAACTGACCGAGAACGAAATCGAAACCGTCGAGCATATGGTGCGTGAGTTGGAAGCGGATAGCGGTTTGGATCGAACAGCTGCGGTGGTCGCCATGCGCTACGACTTCATTGATTCGGTCAGCGAAAAGAGTCTTCACTATACCGCAGAGGAAAAAACCAGTTTCACAGTCAAACTCGATAAACTGATGATGAATAGGGTGCTGGCGATTCCCTTGCTAGTATTAATTTTTGCGCTGATATTCTGGCAGAGTTTCGGCGGCATTGGTGCCTGGATTAGCGGGCATTTTGAAACGGTCATCGAAGCGTTCACTGAGTGGACACGCAATAGCTTAACGAACGCCGGAGCGAACCCGGTCTTGATTTCGGCACTCGCAGATGGCGTTCTGGCCGGAGTTGGCAGCGTTCTGTCGTTTCTCCCGCTGATTATTGTCCTGTTCTTTTTCCTCTCGATTCTGGAGGACAGCGGTTATATGGCCAGAGTGGCTTTTGTTATGGATAAACCCATGCGCAAAATCGGTCTTTCGGGTGAATCCATCGTACCGATGCTGATGGGCTTCGGCTGTACGGTTCCGGCCACAATGGCGACTCGTACGCTGCCGAGCCGCCGCGATCGGCGAATGACGATTTTCCTGACGCCATTTATGTCCTGCAGCGCCAAAGTGCCCATTTATGGGATATTTGCCGCCGCATTTTTCCCGCAGCGAACGGCTCTCGTGATGACAATCCTCTATCTTTCCGGAGTGATTCTCGCCATTTGTGTGTCGGCGGTGCTGAAGAATACAGCCTTCCTGGGTGAGCCGATTCCCTTTATTCTCGAGTTGCCTTCCTACCGCTTCCCGTCGTTCCGTTCTGTCTTACTGAATCTCTGGGACAAGGCCAAGGACTTTCTCACTCGTGCCTTCACGGTCATTCTGCTCACCACCGTGGTGATCTGGTTCCTGCGTTCGTTCACGTTCGATTTCCGCTTCACAGAGAACATCAACGAGAGTGCGCTGGCAGCAGTGGCTTCATTCCTGTCGCCCGTGTTCGCGCCACTCGGTTTCGGTAACTGGCAGGCGGTGACGGCATTGGTCACCGGTCTCACGGCCAAAGAAGCCGTCGTCGGTACACTTGCCGTTCTAATGGGACAGGCAGAAGAGTCGCTGCCTCAATACCTCGCACAGATCTTTACTACCTACTCGGCTGCAGCTTTCCTGACCTTCACGCTGCTCTATTCGCCCTGTATTGCGGCGATCGCTGCTGCACGTAGGGAACTGGGGAGCAGAAGAGATACATTTATCTTTATTTTTGGCCAGACGGCTCTGGCCTGGGTGATCTCCTTGCTGGTCTACCGGGTGGCCCTGGTCTCGCAATCGGTTAGCCTGGCGTATGGCGGTGTTCCGGGTCTGCTGGTGGTTATCCTCTCGGTCGTCTTGTTCCTTGGCTTAATCACACTCAGTGTGAAGCTCCTGGCTAGGAATAATGTAAATCTTTAGAATCATTGTCACTTTTGGCGTTGACGGCATTCTTCTAATGCTTTAGAATGCGAATCATTCGCAAGTATTGGAGTGACAAAATGAAATTCAGAAATTTGCTGGTGCCCCTATTGGCTTTGGTTATTGGTCTAGCAGCCTGCGACACGAAGTCGCCTCAAGCGCCTGAGCAAGCAACGATTTATACATCGTTTTATCCTATCTACGACTTCACAAGCAGAATTGTCGGCGATACAGCTGAAATCGTGAATCTCATGCCTGCCGGTGCCAGCCAGCATGATTACGAACCGACAGCTCGCGATCTGGTGTCACTCCGTGATGCTGATGTTTTGGTTTACCTGGGTGCCGGCATGGAAGAGTGGTTTGATAAGGTGTCCACGGCTTTGGCCCAAGATGGCAGTGAAATCAAGTTAATTGAAGCCGCACATGGTATGGAGCTCCTGTCCGGTCATGAGCATGAGGAAGACGAGCATGACCATGACCACGAAGAAGACGAAGGCCATGACCATGACCACGAAGAAGACGACCATGGTCATAGCCACGGTCGCTGCGATCCTCACATATGGCTCAGTCCTGTGAAAGCAATCGAACTTCTGAAGACCATTCAAACGGAACTTGCCGAGATTTTCCCTGAGCATAGAGAGCTCTATCAGGAGAATTATCAGAAGGCTGAGGCAGAGTTCAGGGCGCTGGATGAAGAATTCCGGACAAAACTGAGTGGGTCAGGTATCAAACATTTCTTAGTTACTCATGAAGCATTCGGCTATCTGGCTGACGCCTACGGCCTCGAGCAACATGGGATCAGCGGTATGGGTACCGAGCAGGAACCTAGCCCTGAGAAGATGCGTCAGCTGATCGAATTTGCCCGCAGTGAAGAGATCGATCATGTGTATTTCGAAGCCAGCGGGAGTGATAAGGTGGCCCGGGCTTTGGCCGAAGAGATTGATGGTAAAGTCCTTCCGCTTGAAACGCTCAGCAATCCCGGAGAGGATCAACTGGCAGGGGGCAAAGACTACCTGGCACTGATGCGGGAGAACCTCAAGAATCTCTTGGAATCGGCCGAATAAGCCCCAGATCGTCGCTTGTGTTTAGAGAATTCAGCACGTATAATAAGCCCACATGCAAGGAACGGGACAGTATGTATTGCCGGCTGTTTACAGAGAGTGGATCGGAAGCTGGGAGATCCACAACAGCGCTCTACAGAAGATCACCCGGGAGCAATCCTGTTGATTAAATAGACAGGATCGGTAATCCGTAAGGCTGCACCGTTATCACTGAATGAGTATTCTGGCAGATCCAAGGTTCAGGCAGAATAGTCGGGTGGTACCACGCACAGTTTCTGCGTCCCGATGAGGGGCGCTTTTTTTGAGTTTAAGGAGGCAGAGGATGTATCAAAAAATCAATTCGGACATGAAGTTCAAGGACCGCGAGCTTGAAATTATGGAGCAATGGCTCGCGCATGATCTGATGCATAAACTGATCGATAAGAATAAGGGTAAAGAGATTTTTACCGTTTATGACGGGCCGCCGACGGCGAATGGTAAGCCGCATATCGGTCACGTGCTAACGCGTTCGATCAAGGATATTATTCCTCGCCACCGCAGGATGAAGGGTTATCACATCGAGTTCAAAGCCGGGTGGGATACTCACGGGCTGCCGGTGGAGCTTGAGGTGGAGAAAGCTCTCGGGATCAATGGCAAGCCGCAGATCGAAGAGTACGGCATCGAGCCATTCGTGAAAAAATGTAAAGAAAGTGTCTGGAAGTATAAGGATGAATGGGAGCAGATCTCTGAGCGCCTGGCCTACTCGGCAGATATGGAGCATCCATATATTACTTATGACAATAACTATATTGAGTCGATCTGGTGGGCGCTGAAAAAGATCTGGGATCAGGATCTGCTCTATAATGGTTATAAAGTGGTGCCGTACTGCCCACGTTGCGGCACGGCCCTGTCTTCACATGAGGTGGCTCAAGGCTACAAGGATGTGAAGGATACCTCGATTTTTGTCCGATTCAAAGCCGAAGAAGAGAATACCTGGTTCGCTGCCTGGACGACTACACCGTGGACATTGCCTTCCAATGTGGCGCTCGCTGTGAATCCTGAAGCGGAGTATGTTCTGCTTGAGCTGAACGATCAAGCTTCTGAAGAAGCGGGTGCTGAGACTGAAGACGCTTTCGCAGCAGGCACACGTTATATTATGGCCAAAGCGCTGGCCGAGTCCTTCTTCGGCGAAGGGGCTTTCGAGATCCTCGAGAGCTTTACCGGAACTGAGCTTGAGGGAAGACGTTATCAGCCGATTTTCCCTTATGGCGAAAAGCAGATCGCGCAGTCCAAGAAAGACGCTCACTATGTCGTCGCGGCAGATTATGTCACTTTGGATGACGGTACAGGAATCGTCCATATTGCGCCGGCCTTCGGTGAAGACGATGCGCAAGTCGGGCGTAAGTACAATCTGCCCTTTGTCCAACTCGTTGAGACAGACGGTACAATGAGCGAAGATGTGCTGGGCTTCGCCGGGATCTGGTGTAAGGATGCCGATGCCGGCCTGATGGATAAACTGGAAGCTGATGGACTGATGCTGAGACGGCAAGTCTACGAGCACAACTATCCGCACTGCTGGCGCTGTGATACACCCTTGATCTACTATGCCCGCAATACGTGGTTCATCGAAATGACGAAGCTGAGAGATCAGCTGGTATCTAATAACAGAACCGTGAACTGGATTCCGGAGAATGTCCGGGAGGGGCGTTTCGGTAACTTCCTGGAGAATGTGGTGGACTGGGGCCTGTCTCGCGAGCGCTATTGGGGCACACCTTTGCCGGTCTGGCAGTGTGAATGTGGCCACGACCACTGTATCGGTTCGATCGCTGAACTCAAGGAACTGTCCGATAACTGTCCTGAGGACATCGAGCTGCATAAGCCTTACATCGACCAGGTCCATGTCAATTGTCCGAAATGTGGCGGGACAATGCACCGTGTGCCGGAAGTCATCGACGGCTGGTTTGATTCCGGCGCGATGCCATTCGCGCAGTATCACTACCCATTCGAGAATAAAGAGCGCTTCGAAGAGAACTTCCCGGCGAACTTTATCTCTGAAGCGCAGGACCAGACACGGGGTTGGTTCTACTCCATGATGGCAATCGGTACGGTGCTCTTCGAGAAAGCCCCTTACGAAAATGTCATCGTCATGGGTCTCGTTCAGGATCAGGACGGGCGCAAGATGTCCAAGCATCTCGGTAATGTCGTAGATCCCTGGGATATTCTGAATAAACAGGGCGCGGATGCTGTACGCTGGTACTTCTACCACGCCTCCCAGCCCTGGTTGCCGAGCCGTTTCTCTGAGGAAGCGGTCAGCGAGGGCCAGCGCAAGTTCATGGCGACGGTCTGGAATACCTTGGCGTTCTATACACTCTATGCGGATATTGATCAGTTCGATCCTGCACAGTATGAACTGAATTACGAGGCTCTGACCGTCATGGATCGTTGGGTCTTGGCGAAGCTCGCTGCCCTGATCGAACGTGTCGACGGGGGACTCCTGCGCTACGATATCACCGGTTCTGCTCGTGCCTTACAGGACTTCACGGAAGAACTCTCCAACTGGTATGTCAGAAGAAGCCGTGAGCGCTTCTGGGCCGCCGGGATGGAAGAGGATAAAGTTCAAGCGTACTTGACGCTGTACACGGCTTTGGCCACCATTGCGAAGTTGGCCGCACCCTTCGTGCCCTTCCTGAGTGAGGCGGTGTACCGGTCGGTGGTGCTAACCACGCAAGAAGATCAACCTGTGAGTGTTCACCTCTGTGACTATCCGGAAGCCGGGGAGCAGTGGGCGGATGAGCGCCTCGTACAGGATATGAATCGCCTGATTCAGGTCGTAGGTTTAGGACGTGCGGCCCGAAATACCTCGGGTATGAAGAATCGCCAGCCTTTGGCCAAAGTCCTGATTGCCGGGAGCAAACCCTTCTCAGAGGAACTCACCCAGGTGCTGAAAGATGAACTGAACATCGACGAAGCGGAGTATATCGATTCAGCGGATGACCTGGTTACGTACATCTTCAAACCCCAACTGCGAACCCTCGGTAAACGACTGGGCGCAAAGCTCCCTCAGGTCAGAACGCTGATGGCTGAGCTTGATGGGGCCAAAGCCATGGCTGAGCTGAAACAGACCGGTGCGCTACGGCTCGATGTGGACGGCGAAGAAATAGTCCTGGAAGAAAACGATCTGATCATCGAAACCGGTGAAGCGGAAGGCTATCAGGCGATGAGTGAAGCCGGGATAACAGTTGCGCTTGATCTCCGCTTAACAGATGAGCTGATCAACCGAGGCTTCGTCCGTGAGATCGTCTCCAAGATTCAGACGATGCGTAAGGATTCCGACTTCGTCGTGACGGACCGCATCCGGGTCCATTATGATGGCACAGACAAAATCCTGGACATCATGCATACTGAGCAGGAAAAAATCGCCGCTGAAGTGCTGGCGGTAGAACTTGTGAAAGCTGAGAAGGAGTCTCTGACCGAATGGAATATTAACGGGGAGACAGCTTATTTCTCCTTGGAAAGGGCTTAGACAGAACATGCTTCTAGGCAATATTGACCTGAAAACTTATCTCATTCGTTTGTTTGTACTCTTTCTTTCGATCAGTGTACATGAATGGGCGCATGCATATTCGGCGTACCGCTATGGAGATGATACGGCGTATCACATGGGGCGTGTGACCTTGAATCCGATCCGTCACTTCGAGCCGATCGGCCTGATGCTGATCCTGATCGGTGCCCCGATTGCTTGGGCGAAACCGGTGCCGATCAATCCGAGTCGCTTCCGCAGGGAGGTCAATCGCAGCAATGCGATGCTCTGGGTGAGTCTTTCGGGTATCACCTGTAATTTCATTCTGGCGTTCACGGGTGCGGGGCTTTTCTATACCGCCCAGTTCCTCTTTTTCCGGGGCGGGATCGCGGCCGGAACAGCGGCTACTCTGATCGGTGTTCTGAGAGACGTCGCTGTCATGCTGATGTCAATCAATGTGTTCCTGGCTATCTTTAATCTCCTGCCTTTACCCCAGCTGGACGGCTTCGAGCTCTTCAGCCGCATCCTGCCGCGACAAGTGGTCTGGTGGATGCAGTCGAATGCCCGGGCGATCAGTATGGCGATGCTCCTAGTAATTGTCTTTCTAAGAGCACCTTTCTCACGTTTCCTTATGGCGATTGCGTCCCCGATCCTGCGCGTTTTGCAATGGCCGTGGGCACAGCTCTTCGGCCTTTTATGAGGTGAGTTTTGGCCCTGAGAGTCGATCCAGCTAAGCAAATTACACCTCTACCTGAGGAAGACAATTCACCGGTTGGTCCCCGGATCGAGATCGGTGATTTTTCCGGACCTCTGGATCTGCTTTACTACCTGATCGAGAAGCATGAGATAGACCTCTTCGATATCCCTATTGCGTCTTTGACTTTTCAGTATCTGACCTTCCTTTCTAATGCTCAGGAACTGGATATGGATATCGCTTCGGATTTCCTGGTGATGGGCGCAACGCTTGTCCAGATGAAATCCCAAATGATGTTGCCCTCGGATCGAGACAAGCTGAATGCTGAAGACCCCCGAGATGAACTGGTCCTAAGACTTCTGGCTTATCGGCGTTGCAAGTATATTGCCGAACGCTTGCGTGAGCAGGAAGGCCTTTATGCGGGCGCTGTGTTCAGAGTGCCGGAAAACCCCGCCAAGCTCGGCCTGAAACCACCGGATCCTACTCTCCAGTATGCAGATGAAACGGAGTTCCAATCCGAACGCTTCATCAGAGCGGCGTCTACTTTGCAGGCTCGCAATCAGGCGCGTTTTCAGGACTTGTCGGAGAAGATGGATTACATCGTCAACCGCGAACAGATGTCGATCAAAGAATGGATCGAGCGGCTCTGGACCCTGTTGTTAACAGAGCGGGAAGTCAGTTTCGATAAGACTTTTCCGCCGGATACCGGCAAAGAAAAACGCTTAACCGGCTTCCTATCTGTATTGGAATTACTCAAGCAGAACCGCATCTTCGCGCTTCAGGACCGCCCCTTTGCGGACATCGTTATCAGAAAACAGGAGGAAACCTTGCCATGAATCAAGCTGCTGAGACTCAGTCCAACAGTCTTCAAAGCCTCCCGGCGCTGGAAGCCTTGCTTTTCGCGGCAGGGGACCCTGTGCCTAAGTTGAGGATAGCCGAAGTCCTCGATCTGGAGTTGGAAGAGCTGGACCGGCTTTTGGCCAAAATGGCCGAGATCTATGCTAAGCCGGACCACGGGATAGAGCTCCGGACGATGGGGGACTCCGTCGCGCTGGCGACAAAGCCGGAGGCGAGTTCTGTCCTCGAGGTGTTCTTTGCCAAACCCTTCAGACCCTTGGCGATGAGTCAGGCGGCTTACGAGACTTTGGCCGTCGTAGCATATAATGAACCGGTGACGCGTGCGCAGATCGAGCAGGTGAGAGGGGTCAACTCTGACGGCGCCTTAAATCGCCTGGTTGAAAAAGGCTTAGTGGAAATGAGCGGCGTGCTGGAATTGCCGGGCCGACCGGGGGTATTCAAGACGACTGAACTATTCTTGCGCCTCTACGGCATCAGTTCTGTCGATGAGTTGGAGCCGATGGACATGTTGATGTACGGCACGGTCCAGGACTTCGAGCAATCGTATCGCCGGACGCAGGATCTGGCCCGCAAAGTTGAAGCAGAGGAACTGGGACTCCTGGAGTCCGGAGAAAGTGAGCAGGATGATGAACCGTGAAGCTAGGTCTGTAGTACCGGAAGCAAATCTGGAGAGCAAAAGAACTGCAAAAGCTGCCATCATGGTGTCCCTGTCTGAGAGTCGTCGCGGCGAAGCTGAACTGATTCAGTCGTTAAAAGCTGAAGACATTCATGCCGCAGCGGCGGATTTCGGCGGCCCTTTCCCCGAGGCCATCTCCCGCATGGTCGAGGCGGCTGTTGTTGCCGCAAAACGAGAAGGCGTGATCCGGCATACCCATGCCGAGGAAGGTGCAGTCGCCGGCGCCTGCCATGAAGCCTTACAGCAGCTCATGGCGAAATCCACCGGTCTCAATGTCGGTGGCAAAATCGGCATCGCCCGACTCTCCGACCATCTGACCGTCTCGATTTTTGTGAGCATCGGTCTCTTACATTTGAATGATGTTGCCATCGGCATGGCACATCGCTATATCTGAAGAAAGCAGTGAGAACTATGAAGAATCTGACAATTGCCCTGGATGGGCCTTCCGGTGCAGGGAAGAGTACTGTGGCCAAAGCCGTCGCTCGCGAACTCGGCATCCTTTATCTGGACACTGGGGCGATGTATCGCACCTGCGGTCTGCTCTGCCATAGAGCTGGCCTCACGAAAGATCAGCATGAAGAAATCATCCGGCTGATCGACCGGGCTACAATCGATATTCGCTTCGTAGAAGACGAACAGCATATCTACCTCAATGACGAGGACGTCAGTGAAGATATCCGCAGGCCTGAGATCTCCATCTGGGCTTCGGATGTCAGTGCCATTCCTGAAGTGCGTCATCGGATGGTGGCGATGCAAAGAGAGATTGCCGCCAGTAAATCGCTGATTATGGACGGTCGCGATATCGGAACCTATGTGCTCCCGGACGCGGAGCTGAAAATATTCTTAACCGCTGAGCCGGAGATCAGGGCACAGCGCAGGTTGGTTCAGATGGCGGAGCAGGGGCGGAAGACCTTCAGTTTTGCTGAAGTGTTGAGAGACATCAATTATCGTGATGAGCAGGATTCCGGTCGAAGCTTTGCGCCGCTCCGCCAGGCGGACGATGCCGTTGTTCTGGATACTTCGGAGCTCGCTGTGGAAGATACCGTAGCAAAAGTACTCGAATTGGTACGAGAATTAGAGGTGAATGATCATGGGGATGCTTAGTAAGGAGCAACAGGCCTTAGTCGAAAGAGAGATGGCGAAGCCGCTGCCCGACGAAAAACTCATGAAAAAGGGCGGCCGCAATGTGGTCTGGAATGTCGTCTATTTTCTGATGCGCCTGCTTTTTCGTATCGAAGTGGAGCACCCGGAGCGCGTTCCCGCGGAAGGGCCTGTACTGCTCTGCGGGAATCACGTCAGTTATCTGGACCTGCCCCTGATCCATCTCCAGCTGAACCGCTGGACATTCTGGGTCGCCCGAGAATCCCTCTTCCGCTCAGGTTTTGCTGCTCGCTTCCTACCCTGGTGGGGATCCATGCCGATCGATGTCCATAATCCGGAAGCCAGTCAGATCAAGAACATCTTAGCGTCCTTACGTAAGAACCGACTGGTCGGGATCTTCCCGCAAGGGACCCGCTGTAAGGATCCGGAGAAACTCAGGAACACAGTGCCGCGCACGGGAGCCGTGTCTTTGGCCATACGAACAGGCGCTCAGATCGTGCCGGTGGCAATCGACGGTACATTCAAGGTTTTCCGCAAAACCCGCCTGATCGTCGGTGAGCCTTTCCGTTATGACCTGCCGAAAAACCACCGCCACACACCCGAAGAACTGATGACTCTGACCATCGATCTGATGGAGCATATCTTCGGTATGATGGGCAAAGAGTACCCGCTGAGGAACAAAGCCGTGCTGACCGATGGGCGGAAACCGGACCATGTTGAGACGGACTATGTCGGAATTCCCGAGTGATCTGCAGGAATAGGCAAGGAAAGCAGTAAAATTCGTAAAAATTCATTGAATTATGCTTCGAAATTGTCCGAATAAATTGCAAACGTGAATTTTAATGGTAGAATATTTGAGAACTATATTCAAATTTGGAGGTTATCCACGCAATGAGCGAACAAGAAGGAATTGCTATGCATGACAACGAAACGGCTGAAACCACCGTAGAGGAGGCCGTGACGGAAGTAACCTCAGCTGATACGACGAGTGTTGACAATGAAGTCCGGCCGGCTCCCGAAGAAACGGAGCAAGAAGTGTCTGAAACAACCGAAGAGGTAGCAGCTGCAGAGGAGGAGGCTCCGGTCGCAGAGAGCAACGGTGATATCAGTTTCACGGATTATATCGATAATATTCCGCAACTGAAGAAAGGTGCTACCGTCAAAGGTGTTATCGTCCGTTATGACGACGATAACGTATATGTTGATGTGAAGGACAAGTCGGAAGGTAAGATCGCGCGTCGCGAATTTGATAACGATCCGGAATTCGATCTTGAACAGGCGATCCAGAACAAGACGCCTATTGATGTATATGTAAAGAGCATTCGTAACACAGATGTAGGTAAAGAGATTCTACTGAGCAAGGCACGTGTTGATTTTGCGAAGTACAAGGATCTGGTTGAAACTGCATTTAATGAGAAAACACCTATCGATGTCAAAGTCGTTAATGTGGTCAAAGACGGTGTCATCGCTGCCTATGGCGGTGTAGATATCTACATCCACAGAACTCAGCTCGACAACACTGTAGTTGAAGATCTGGAAGAGTATAAGGGCACAGAGCTCGAGATCCTGGTCACGCAGTTCGATCCTGACCGTAAGAGACTCAGAGTTTCCGGTTCACGTCGTGCGCTGCTGAACCGCGACCGCAAAGCCAGAGCTGAAGAAGTCTGGTCCACCATTGCTGTCGGTGACATCTATGAAGGCGTTGTCCGTAATCTGACCGATTTCGGTGCTTTCGTTGATATCGGCGGCGTTGACGGTCTGGTTCACATCAGTGAGCTCTCCTGGAATCGCATCAAGCATGCATCTGAAGTCATCTCTGTCGGTGATGTCATTCAGGTTTATGTCAAAGACTTTGATAAAGAGAAAAAGCGTATTTCATTAGGCTACAAGAGAATCGAAGACGATCCTTATCACAATATCGAAGAGCGTTTCCCGATCGGGACCATCGTTCACGGTAAAGTGGTTCGTATGTTCAACTTCGGTGCTTTCGTTGAGATCGCTGAGGGCGTTGATGCGCTCTGCCATATCTCTCAGATCTCTTCCGTGCGCCTGAACAAGCCCGGTGATGTCTTGAAAGAAGGCCAGGAAGTTGATGCGCGTGTTCTGGAAGTTTCCGATGAAGGCCGCAGAATCAGCATCAGCATCAAGGATGTGTCTCCTGTCGACGAACTGATCGGTGAAGCTGCTGAACAGCAGGCCAAACGTCAGGACGCCCGCGAGAAACGCAATGCGAACAGACTGCCGAACTCCTACAACGACAGCCGTTCCCAGTCCCGTGAGCCTTCCGACATGGAAAAAGCTTTTGCTGCGGCCCGTGCTGCCCAAGAAGAAGCTGAAGGCGAAGCCGCTCCTGTTGCTGATGAAGCCGAGGACGTGACTGATGAGGCAGAGCAGACTGAACCTGTAGTTGATACAGTCGAGGATACGGTTGCTGAAGATACTACTGAAGTAGAGACCGAAGAGACGCCTGTTGAAGAAGTTGAAGAAACAGCCGAAGTTGAAGCTCCGGTTGAAGAAACAGTAGAAGAAGCTCCCGTCGAGGAGACCGCTACCGAAACTGAAGAGACAGTTGAAGTAGAGGAAACCGTCGAAGCTGAGGCTGAAGAAACCACTGAAGAAGCAAAGGCTGACGAAGTTACAGAAAGCTAATGAAGTGATGGCTTCAACGCTTAAGATGAATTAATGAGATTAGATCTATCAAACTAAGAGAGGGGAGAGATGGTGCCGAGCATCGTCGACTCCCTTCTATTTTATTTAATACAGGAGAATACCGCTTATGGATAATATAAAAACAATGATCAAGGAAGGACTTGCCGCTCATATCAAAGCGAATGGTGGTAAAACAATCGACTGTGCGACAGACTGGGATATCTGGACTGCGCTCTCCAGGACTATCAATCAATTTGTTGCCTCCAACTGGGTCAAAACCAGCGACACCTATAATGACACCCGTCAGCAGCATTATTTGAGTGCGGAGTTCCTGGTCGGTCGTTCGACCCTGAATAATCTGGTCAACCTGAATATTTATGATGAAGCGAAGGCCGCACTGGAGGAGCTCGGCTTCGATCTGAATGATGTACTGGAAGAAGAGACGGACGCCGCCCTCGGTAATGGTGGCTTAGGTCGATTGGCTGCCTGTTTTATGGATTCCACGGCTACACTCAATCTGCCGGTGACCGGTTACGGCATTCTCTATCGTTATGGCCTCTTCCGTCAGCAGATCGAGGATGGCTATCAGGTGGAGTATCCGGATTCATGGATGGAAGACGGCTTCTCCAATGTCATTGAACGTAACGACCGCCGTCAGTTGGTCCATTACAATGACATCGATGTCTGGGCTGTCCCCATGGACCTCCCGATCACGGGTTATCATACAGACAACGTCAACTCGCTTCGCCTCTGGAAAGCTGAACCGGCTGAAGAGTTTAATTTCAATCTGTTCAACAGTCAGCGCTTCGATGATGCGGTGCTCGAACGTAATCGCGTTGAAGATATCTGGCGTGTGCTCTATCCTAACGACAGCAGCTATGACGGTAAAGTCCTGCGTGTAAGACAACAGTACTTCTTCGTTTCTGCTTCATTACAGGATATTCTTCGCAGACATAAGCTTCACCACGGTGATGTCCGTTCTTTCGCTGAGTTCAACTCTATCCAGCTGAATGATACGCACCCGGTTATCGCGATCCCTGAGCTGATTCGTTTGTTGGGCGAGGAAGGGGTCGAGTTCGATGAGGCCTGGGCGATCTGTAAAGAGACATTTGCCTATACGAACCACACCATCATGGCTGAGGCCCTGGAGAAATGGGAAATCAGTATTTTCCAATTCCTCTTCCCGAATATTCTGGACATTATTTACCGTATCAATGATATGTTCCGCAAGGAAATGACCGAGAAGAACGTCCACCCCGGTGCGATCGACTACATGTCCATCATCGGTAACGGACAGGTCCATATGGCCTGGCTTGCCTGCTATGCCTCCTACTCCATCAACGGTGTCGCCGCCCTCCATACCGATATCCTGATCAAGGATACCCTGCATGACTGGTACGCGGTCTACCCCGAGAAATTCTCGAACAAGACCAATGGTGTTACCCCACGTCGCTGGCTCAGGAATTGTAACCCGGAGCTTGCCGAACTCATTACTG
>CAZJTS010000022.1:0-17544 GCA_964548975.1 uncultured Fastidiosipila sp. | reverse complement strand
TTCAGCGGTCGAATGTGGCTACAGCATGATCAGTGTCACAAAGTACCTTTCGCTTTGTGAAGGTATCGGCGTAGATCCGTTGGTCGTAATGAAAGAGTATTTGGCCAGCGTATCGAAAGACACTGAGGATGAAAGCGCAGCAGAAGTTGACATCGAAGTTCAGCCGGAAGCCCCTGCAGTTCCACATGACAATGTCAAGATCGACATGAATCGTATCGATAAGGCAGCTGCCGAAGCAGTGAGCCCTGAAGAAGTTCAGGCCTGATCAGTTTCTGCTAGAATACTTCTATGCCTGAACTGCCTGAAGTTGAAATCATACGATCATACTTGGAGCCTGTTCTTTCCGGACAGGCTCTACGTAAGTTGGAGTTACGACGTGAAGATATCGTATCCACTTGGCCTAAAGAATTACCGGCTCATGTAATTCAAGGCAAAGAGCTTACGACCATCGACCGCAAAGGGAAATATCTTTTGTTCAATTTTGCGGACGAGTTCACTTTGCTCATCCATTTGCGCATGACAGGGAAGCTATTGTTTCTGCCTAGTCTCCCTGAGGAAGAGCAATTACAGGTAATGGAGAATAAGCACACCCACGCCTTATTACATTTTCCGGCCGGCATACTTGCTTTCAATGATGTACGCAGATTCGGCCGCTTGGAGATCATTCAGAGTGACCATTCACCTACGCTCCCCGGAGGCTTCTTAACTTTAGGCCCTGATGCCGTGGGAGACGAATTCACCTGGCAAGATTTACGTGACTTCGCCAAGCATCATTCAAGGATATCTGTGAAAGCTTTATTGTTGGACCAAAGAGCGGTCGCAGGTGTCGGAAACATCTACGCTGATGAAACGCTTTTTAGATCGGCAATTCTACCACACAGACTTGCCGGCGAAATAAGTGATGCCGAATGGCAAATGGTTTATCAGGAGTTACGAAACGTCCTCTTCTCATCGATAAACGCAGGAGGCACGAGTTTCCGAGATTACCGTAATGCGGGCAACCGCGAAGGCACGTTTAAGCAATTCTTACAGGTCTACGGGAGAAGCGGTTTGCCCTGCGTCAACTGTGGATCGTTACTCCAAACAATTAAGATCGCCGGAAGAAGCACGGTGTTTTGTCCTGTTTGTCAGAAGTGATAGACACCCAACTGTAAATTTATTGTATCCCATATGCAAATTGAACGATTAGTACCGCCTTTATCCAATTTTTGAAGGCAATCCTACAGTATAATGAAATGTATCAATCACAAAGGAGGATGAGTTGATGATTCAAGGTTTTGTTAAAAGCATGAAAAATGACCAAGTCAGAATCGAGACACCGGATCACAGTCGCTTCTGGATTGAGTGTAGCAAGCTTACTGGCCCCTGTACGATAGGGGACGTATTGGTCGAGGACGCTCAAACCGGCCGATATAGTGTAGATCCGGTGGCAACAGAAGAACGTGAGATTCAAGCAAAGCTAATCTGTGACAGATATTTTAATTAATTTCTGATGAACTATTAACCAGCCCTGTCACTTACAATAGTGACAGGGTTTTTCATATCAGAAGAAAGCTAAGCACTGGGAGGGATAAGAATCATGAAATGCAAGAAATGCGGCAGTGACGACATCAAGGTAAGCACTATCACCGAAAAACGTATCGAAACCCAAAAGAAAGGCTGCCTCTGGTGGTTATTCATTGGTTGGATCTGGGTCCCGGTGAAATGGATCTTCTTCACAATCCCGGCATTGGTCTTCAAACTCTTCGGTGCAGGTCGCAAGAAAGTCCGAACATCCAAGACAACGATCAGGGAATGTAAGAACTGCGGCTACAAGTGGAGCTAGTTCTTTCACTAATAACTTCGCACTTGGGGATCTGAACTTGTTACAGTCTGCGCCACTTTCTGCGCCACTCACCGGCGATAAGTTGTGGTGATTTATGGCGTTTCCGCCCCTCTGCGCCCCTCATTTTTACAGGTAATGCACCCTGGTTTTGACAGCAAAAAGCCCCGTAAACGTTGATTTACGGGGCTTTTCCATTGGCTGCCAATGAAGGATTTGAACCCTCACAAACTGATCCAGAGTCAGGTGTGCTACCATTACACTAATTGGCAATGAGTCGATAACGCAGTGAATTATAGCACAGGCATTAATGCTGTGCAAGCTGATTTTGCAAGTCCTCAGATGTAACCTTTTGATACTTTCTGTACTCAAGAAACGCTAGCATGATGAATTATATAACATAATTATCGTATATTCTTCGCATGTGTACAAAATATGTTGTCCGATTAGATTTCGAGGGTTCTTCAACGGAAAATTTTTCCGAGTTCGATTTTTTCGAAGTGGCCATTACAGCCTAATTTTTCAATGTTTAGTGTTAAATAAAGTAGGGTATATATTACAGTCCTTGAAAGTCTAAAAATAGGGCTGTCCGGCAATTTCAGTGCCATAAACTGGGAGTAATGAAGGGATGTGCAGGAAGGATTAATGCATATTTATTCGTTACGTATACCCTACCTTTTGTAACAAACAAATTACTAGTGTTTTCTTACCCAACGTAGAAAGGTTACGTGAGTGATGTTGAGCTGAACGGCAGCTTCCCTCGCTGAAATCAGCTTCTGTTCCCATTGTTCCTTTAAGTCATAGAATTCTTCCGGTATCTCCTTGGCAGGTCGACCGAATTTGACGCCGTTTGCTTTGGCCGCTGCTATCCCCTGTTTCTGACGCTCAAGTAGATAGTTTCTTTCTGTCTCTGCGACATAGCTCTGTAATTGCAACATGATGTCAGAAATGAGGTTGCTTGCGAGGTCTTGGGATTGCCTGGTGTCCAGGAAGGGCATGTCCAGAACTTTGATCTCGATTTTGGCCTCTTCGATTAACCAGCGCCACTCCGCCAATACTTCTCGATACTTCCTGCCCATGCGGTCGATGCTGAGAATAATCAGAAGATCGCCCGGCTCGAGCGCTTTCAACATCCGCTGGTATTCCGGGCGGTCGAAGTCTTTGCCGCTCCAGTGGTCGATGTACATCATGTCATCTGCAACACCGGCTTCACGTAATGCAATCACTTGTCTGTCAATGTTCTGTTCTGTTGTCGATACTCTAATGTAACCGAAGGTTTTCATCTCATCCTCCTTAATGATAAATAAAACCTTCCTGCAATATCAGATTACAGGAATTACGCCTATGAGATATGGGAAAAAAATCCACAAATATCCCTACTTTGCCGCATGATACAGCAAAGATTCACTCGTCTCTTCTGTGAAGAAGAGCCTGAAACTAAAAATTATTGGTTTTTACAATGAATTCAAAGCCGCTTCCAAGTCAGCTAAGATGTCCTCAACATCTTCTATGCCAACGGAAATGCGGATCAGATCCTCACGGACACCGGCTGCCTCCAGCTCACTTTCATTCATCTGACGATGCGTTGTTGATGCCGGGTGGAGTACACAGGTTCTGGCATCAGCGACATGGGTCACGATTTTGGCCAGCTTAAGTGCATCCATGAATTCCGCAGCAGCGGCGCGGCCGCCTTCAACACCGAAAGACACGACACCGGAAGACCCGTTGGGCAGATACTTTTCAACGAGTGCTGAATCAGGGTTACCTTTGAGGCCCGGATATTTTACCCAAGTAATTTTGTCATGAGCATCCAGGAACTCAGCAACGGCCTGTGCATTCTTACAATGCCGCTCCATCCTTAGATGAAGTGTCTCTAAGCCAATGTTCAAAAGGAATGAATTATTCGGTGAAGGGATCGAACCCAGGTCCCTCATCAGTGTTGTGGTCATCTTACCGATATACGCCGCTTTGCCGAAGAGCTCGGTGAAGACGGTGCCGTGATAGGTCTCGTCCGGAGCTGTGAGCCCGGGAAAGAGATCAGAACTTGCGTTCCAGTCGAAGTTCCCGCTGTCTACGATGGCCCCACCTACAGAGGTTGCATGGCCATCCATATACTTAGTTGTGGAGTGGATCACAATGTCTGCTCCCCATTCAAAGGGGCGACAGTTCACCGGTGTAGGAAATGTGTTGTCTACGATTAAGGGAACACGGTGCTGATGTGCTGCGCGAGCGAATTTTTCGATATCCAGGACCTTGAGAGCCGGATTCGCCAGCGTCTCACCGAAGACACAACGTGTTTCCGGCGTGAAGGCTGCTTCTAATTCTTCAGCCGAACAGTCCGGATCGACAAAGGTACAAGTAATGCCCATTTTCGACATGGTGTGCTTAATGAGATTATAAGATCCTCCGTAGATAGCGGAAGAACTCACCACGTGATCACCGGCACTACAGATGTTCATGATTGCGTAGAATGTAGCTGCCTGACCTGAGGCTGTCAGGATGGCCGCAACACCGCCCTCAAGTGCCGCTATTTTATTGGCAACGGCATCATTGGTTGGATTCTGCAGACGCGTATAGAAATAGCCACTCTCTTCAAGATTGAAGAGTTTCGCCATTGCTTCGCCTGAATCGTACTGAAATGTCGTGGACTGATAAATCGGCACTATGCGCGATTGACCGTTCGCTGGCTCCCAACCTGCTTGAACACATTTTGTTCCTACTTTATAAGACATAAATCACTAGCTTCCTTCTATAGATGAATTACTGATAGGACTGTAATTCGAATCGTTCCAGTTCTTCGTAAACCAGCACATCTTTCTCTCGCTTGGACTCAAACAAGCTGATATCCGAGACATGCATTACAGGCGGTATTTCGAGCTCGGCCAAAACCGACTCCGTCTCAATACCTTGCTGAGGTCTGAACCTTCTCCCGAGGGTGATATGGGGTTTATATGCGAGATTAGGCCCACAAAACCCTCTCCAGCAGAGATTTTCATTAACCTGCTTATGAAGTGAAAGTAAATCCTCATTGATCCGGACGCCTTGCCAGATGAGAAGGCCTTCTCTGCGCAAGAATTTCCCCGCCGGAGCGAATTCCAAGGTAAAAGGCGCTTGGGCAACGGTTCGCATGGCCTGTCGAACATCATTTTCACGAGAAGTCCCTCCCACATAAATCAATGTGAGATGAAAATTCTCCGGTCTGGTCACTCTTATCTTACCTGCCGTCTCAAGATGTGCTGCGTTTCTTTTCAGAACGTCTGCTACTTCCGAGGAACAGCGAATAGCAGTAAAAAGTCTTTTCTCCTCATTTGCCACAGAGCCACCTCCTTTTCTCTTATTCTACTATTCTTCTGTCCTTGACTAAAGACTCGGTGTCAGCCGGAGCCAACACCGAGACCATTGTAAGTATAGGAAGTATCAGTTGTGAGCACATGTGTCACAAACTCCAATATTCGTGACTAATAGCGCTACTTTCGGCCCACAACACAAACAGTGGTTGACTCAGATGTCAGCTCAGCGCTCGTGACATCGCCATATATCTGAGTACTGGAGAAACCGGCATCCTGAAGTTCCTGATTCAACTCAGTTGCTGTAAACGCATGGTTCCAAATATTGTAGGTGGCCATCTCCTCTTCACTCACAACTACATATTGATCGAGATAGTTACGCTCAGGGTAGGCCAGATTACGTGTGATGACGAGATGAGGCTCGGGGTGCCAGAAACCGGTCTCGGCGTAAGCTATATCCAACTGTTCTTCGAAGTCGGCGTATTTGGCCAAAGAATGGCCATCGACGACAAATACACCGCCCTGCTTGAGACTACGGTAAATTCTTCGCAGCAGATCTTCCCTATCCTGAGGAGCCAGAACGCCGAAGTCACAGTAGATTAGAATTACGAGGTCAAAAGCATCCTCATAGTCGATCGATAAATAATTCTGATTGATGAAGTGTGTCTTTCCGCTACTAAAGTGGTTCTGGGCATAAGCAATTGACCTGCGGGAGATGTCGATTCCGGTTACTGTAAAACCTATGTCGGCAAGTCGCTTGGCATATAAGCCCGGCCCGGAACCTAGATCCAGTACTGCTCTGCCCTTAGTCAGCGATGCCAACCACTCTACGGATTTATCGATGGTCTGAGGTTTTCGAGAAGCAGCATCTGTATGGGGGTCGAGATGTGCTTTTAGCATGCCCTGAGAGATGTGATCATCATCCCAGAAAGGAATTCCGGTGGAGCTGTAGACAGGTGGCCTAGTGCTCAGTATCTCCAAAAGCTTCTGATGAGTACTCATTCTTCTGGATACATTTCTCTAACTATTTCCATCGTTCGCCTGATCATGGTGCGCAGAACATCAGTGTCTATGTCGGCTAATTTGTTGATGTACGTGCAGGCCACGCCGGTTGTGTGCTTGCCAAATTTCTCCAGCAGTTGGGTTCTTTCTTCGCTGTCGTACATCAGGTACAAGCTGATCTTGGCTTTCCGGGGCGAGAAACCGACTATAGCCGCATCGCCTTCATGACCTGTGGCGTATTTGTAATGATATTTGCCAAAGCCGATAATGCTGGGTCCCCACATCACCGGCTCCATGCCGGTTTCTTCTTTGAAAATCTCCAGTAATTGATAAGCATCGGCGCGCTTCTTTTCGTTCTCAATGGTCTCTATAAAGTCAGTGACTCTGACCTCTGTTACTTTTGTTTTCGGTTCGAACATAGCACACCCCCAATCGTTTTCTCTCATTGTATGGCTCTTTTCCGGCCGCATAAGTGGCTGAGGGTACAGACGATGTTCGAAGAACGAAAAAATCCGAGAACGCCCTGGTTCAGGTAGTTCTCGGACAAAATGTGGTGGACTCGAAGGGGATCGAACCCTCGACCTCCGCGATGCGAACGCGGCGCTCTCCCAGCTGAGCCACGAGCCCGTGGTGTTTGAATTATAGAAGATTCGATTTTGACTTGCAATCGTTTTTTAATGAAATGACAAGCATAGCCCATGTTCTCTCAAGATTACTAGACACGTATTTGAGCAATGGCTATTATTGCTGTGACTCTTTGTGGTCTTTGATTGGTCCAAGCGTGCAAGTATAGTTGACCATAAGACCCCCAGATCGTCTACAAAGGAGCCCCTATGGAATCAGTCGCACTGGTCGACCGCAAGACAAAACATATAGAGAAGTATTATTTCTGGTTGACCGCTGCGCTCAGTCTCGGTACGGCACTGCTTATTTTTCTCCCTTTCCTGATCCGCAACCAGGGTTTCCTGACCGTCGTCGACGATTTCAATGCCCAACAAGTCCCCTTCAACATGTATCTCAATGATGCCCTGAAGCATGGTAAGAGCTGGGCGCGAGAACTCGATATCGGCAGCGGGCTTCTGACCTCTTTTAGTTTCTATAATTTAGGCAGTCCCTTTTTCTGGATCACGCTCCCCTTCCCGGCGGACATTTTCCCGTATTTAGCCGGACCCCTATATATTCTGAAATACATGCTGGCCGCCTGCCTCGCCTTCCTTTATCTCAAGAGATTCACTAGCCGACCTGCTTTAGCGATGTTCGCTTCATTTCTCTATGCTTTCTCCGGCTTTCAGGCGACCAACACCATCTTCAATCACTTCCATGATGTCGTGGCGTTTTTCCCTCTGCTCCTGATCGCTCTGGAGGAATTAGCGGCCTACCGGAGGCGGGGTGTCTTTGCTCTGGCCGTCGCTTTTTCCTGCCTGCTGAACTATTTCTTCTTCTCTGAAGAAGTCATATTCGTTGTGCTTTACTACATCATCCGTTTTCTCATTCCTCACTGGAAGACGCAGTGGCGACGGCTCTGGGAATATCTCCTGGAGGGGATTATCGGTGTTGGTCTGGCAGCATCGTTATTCCTGCCGTCCATGCTTTCAACGCTTGACCTGCCTAGAGCACAGGCCAAATTAGCGACCAGCCGCTGGTTTTTCTACTCAGTGGATCAATACATTAACCTTTTCCGCGCTTCACTCTTCCCCGGTGATTTAATGCCGAGAGAAGCACTTGATTCACCCACCTTTTACTCATCTGTCAGTGCCTATCTGCCCGCCGTCGGGCTCCTTCTGGTCCTCACTTTTATGTTCATCAAGAAAGACCGGGAACACCTCTGGCTCCGGAATCTCCTGATCCTCATGACCCTGATCGCTTGGATTCCTTTGCTCAACAGTGTGTTTACCGGCTTAGGTGCCGTCTACTATGCCCGCTGGTACTTTATGCCGATCCTCATGTTTGCTTTGGCCAGTATGTTGGCACTCGATTATCTAATCGAGCGGCAGGTCCGAACAGAGAAATTGCTCCGCTTAGCCTACAAGATTACGTTGGTTCTTCTGCTCGGCTTTATTTTTTTATGCCTGTTCAAACCCTCCGCCAGACCGGAACGCGTTGTTTTAGGGATCATCCGAAATCCGAGGGTTTTTATGCTCTTCGTAGCACTTAGTTTACTCGGCCTGATATTCGCCTATCTGCTGATACGTCAGCGGACCAAAGTGGCGTTCCGCCTCCTCATCGCTCTGGTGCTTACGGTCGGCGCTGTCAATCAGATGTACACCATTTCCGGAGGTTACACTATCGGGCGAGGCAATGACCCCGGGGAAGTCAAACGCCTGATCGTCGGCCAAGGTCGTTTGCTCTCGTCTGTTGCAGAGCGAGAGCAACTGGATTTCAATCTCTACCGTTTCAAGAATGACCACACCCACCGAAATATTGCCCTGACCGCCAATCTGCCGAGCATTAACTCGTTTAGCAGCACGGTGAGTCCTTCGATCGACAGATTTTACAAGGACATCGGACAGAGCCGATTCGTCGCTTCCGTGAATGACGAGCCCGGCCTGCGTGCTTTCTTAGGCGCACGATACTTTGTCAGTCCTTCTCCCCAGAACGGCTTGGGTGAGCCTATTGCCGAAGCAATAGAAAGCGACGGCGCGAGCGTGTATGTCTATGAATATAAGGACTATTTGCCCGTCGGTTTTCACTACAAGCACTTTGTGACGTGGGAGGATTTCCGGAGGACGCCCTTCCCGGAGCGCGCCTACCTGATCCATCGCGCATTGCCGCTCAAGCCCGAACAGATGGCTCTGGCAAGTGACCTGGGCTTAACAGAACTCCCCGAAGCGCGACTGGAAAACTTGAACGAGTTTAATTTAGCCAAGGATATCGCTGATCTGGACACCATCGAGTCGCTGAACTGGGCGCCGAAGGGCTTCACCGCCACACTTGATCCGGCCAAAGCCCGGAACGTCTTCTTTACCGTGCCCTACGAACAGGGCTGGACAGCCACGACCGCCGACAACAATGTCTTGGAGATCCATGAATCGATGGGCCTGATGTTCCTAGAGGTACCCGAAGGCGTGCGTGAAATAACGTTCCGTTATAGAACCCCGGGCTTAAGAACCGGGATCATAATCACTATCGCCTCAGCTGCGGCCTTAGGCCTCTACCTCGTACTGGCACGCAAAAGTTTTAAGAATAAAGTAAGTAGCTCTGAGAAAGTTCTTTGAAGCGTGCGGCTTCTTTGGCCGCATCCTCAAGGATCATGGGATATTCTTCAGGTTGGCGACGCAGACGATTATTCCCGAAGAGCCTATCGATGGGGTATTTCCCATCCGGCGCTTGCAGAAAACGGAAATCCTGCTTTGCCACCTGTTTAATCTCATAGAGCAGCTCAAGCGCGAAACGCAAAGGCTGCAGCTTCCCGCTATCCGTGATGTGAATGCGGACCCCTTGGCAGAGCTCACCCTGATGTCGGTCGATGGTGGGGATGAAATACGTAGGATGGAAGAGCAAACCTGAAATGCTTTTTTTGTTCAGAATGGCGGAGAGTTGTACAGCATCCAGGAAGGGTGCGCCGATGACCTGATAAGGCATGGCGGTGCCAATCCCCAAGCTGATATTCGTACCTCTGAAGAGTTCCAGACCGGCGTGGAGCAAACAGGCTTCGTAATGCGGCAGGTGCTGCTGAGGCATGATCCACGGCAAGCCGCTGTCTTTACTCTGTGTGGCGCGGTCCCAACCCTTCACTTGGATTACTTCGAGCTTCGCCCCCAGATTGCTCTCGGAATTCATCAGCAGAGCCAATTCACCCAGGGTCAGGCCGTAGCGGATCGGTAGGGCGTAATCGTCTTCGTCCGTGCCCACGGCTTTGGCCAATAAAGGCCCTTCAACGATCTGGCCACCCAAAGGATTGGGCCGGTCCAGAATAATGACCCGCTTGTCCGTCTTGCCGAGCTCTCGAAGCAGACGATGCAGAGCAGAAATGTAACTCGTAAAACGCGTCCCCGTCAGGGGCAGATCGATGATCAGGATGTCGAACTTGGCAAGCATTTCGCGGGACAGGTGAACCGCGCCGTAGCGGAAAAGCGAAAACACCGGGAGGCCGGTCCAGACATCGGTGTAGGATTCATAGGGCTCGCCTTCTTTTCTTTCGCCCATGATGCCATACTCGAGCCCGAAGAGCGCGGTGAGGTGGAGGCGATCGTTGACGCTCTGCAAGGTGGGGATCATCCAGCGGTTGAGCGACGTGCCCGTGGTCAGGAGCGCCACATTCTCATAGCGCAAACTGTCCTGAAAATGCCCGATCTGATCTATACCACTTTGAATTTTCTGGATATCCATTACTTGCCTCCTCTAGGTCGCTAGCACTATTGTACCATCTCCCCGATCAGGCTTGGTCGGCGGCTTTGCGGATCCGGGCCAATTCATCGAGCGTCAGGATTTCGAAGTCTTCGGCCAAAAATGTCGGTGCGTTCATCTCTTCGGCTTTGTGAAGATCCTGGGACTTGCGCCAGTAGGTGGCGCTGCCGCAGTAGAAACAGCTGGCTGATGAGCTTTCGATCGGCTGCCTGTAGCGGTAGAGCTGATGCCCACAGTCCGAGCAGAGCGGCTGGTACTCTCGTCTGTCGTCAGCGGAAAATAAGGCGACTCGGCGTCTTTCCTCCCAGGCTTTGCAATAGGGACAGTGGTAGAGCGCACGTGCGACCAGTAAGTCGGTCGTCTCATGTTCCAGAGCGAAAGCAAACAGTCCCACACCCCAGAGGCCTTCCCGGATTTCTTTCGTATAGCGCTGCAGGGCTTCATCGTCAAGGATTTCAGGGCCCAGCATCAAAGTGCTTATCTTCAGACAGGACGTACATTTACCTGTGTAAAGATCCACATAACCTGAAACTTTTGCTTTGCGAATCTGACCTTCCTCTAAGACAGGAGCTTCAGGAAGCAAAAGCAGAACCGGGAGCCCCGCCCAAGGCGAGTCCTCACGCAAAACCTTCTTTACATAAACGGTTTCACCCTCCGCCGGGAGGCCTTCTTTCGAAGCATGGACTTTGGCCTTGTAAATCTTCGGGCCGATCAGTTCGAGCTCATCCACGCTGATCACATGGGCAATGGCCTCGTCGCTATCGAGCACGGACACCAGGTAGCTATCGGGGAAGTCCTTGATCCTCAGATGATCCAGTTCGGCATCGAGCCTGGCTGCCCGCAGGTGTTTGCGGTCCAGAATCTCGAGATTGACCTCTTGTATCAGAGGATGCATACTGATCTGCCGGAGCGAGCCGAGAATCGCGACCTGGAGGTCGGCCATCAGGGCCACCGGAAACTGATAGGTCATCGCCGGCTCGATATGGAACTCAAGTCCGGACTCCTGCATGGTGCCTAGGAGTAAGACCTCAGGAATGCGCTGGATAATTCCGACGGCCAAATAATAGTCCGGGTCGTTTTCACTTAGGAATTCGGTATCGCCTAGGGCGCTTTTCAGCTCCTCCGCCGGGATCAGAAGATAGAGGCCGTCGAAGAATTGAAACGGAATTTGGCCTAAACGATGAAATCCTAGTAACAACCTGAAGCCTCCTTACCGTTAAAACAGTTACAGCCTACCATGAGATGGTAAGCTGTAACGTAATTTTAGTTATATAGTGAGTGTTCGGAACTTAGTCTCTGTCGAAGAAATCTTTGATCTTGTCGACAATGGATTCATCGTTGTCATCGACGCGGTTGGGGTTTGCAGGGTCTACCGGATCGGCCGGATCGACCAGTGTGTCGCCATACACGCCGCCGTCTACATCGACTGCCGGATCGGCTACGTCATCGAGGCGATTGCCGTAAGGATCAACTGTGCCTTCAGCTGGCTCAAAGAGCTCTTCATCTCTGGTGTTGCCCAGCGCATCCGAGCTGTACTCGGCTCTGTCAGCGACGTCATCCATGCGGTTGCCGAAGGCGTCAGTCTCATATTCAGCTGCCTCTACGGTGCCGTCCACGGGTGCGCCCAGTCTATCCGCTTCATAATCCGCTCTGTTAGCGGCGTCATCAACGCGGTTGCCGAGTTTATCGGTCTCATAGTCCGCTCTGTCAACGACATCATCAACGCGGTTGCCGAGCTTATCAACCTCATACTCGACGCGGTCTGCGAAGTCTTCGACACGGTTGGTGTTGTCCAGCTTATCGGCTTCGTACTCAGCGCGGTCAGCCGCATCTTCAGCACGGTTACCGAGCTTATCTGTTTCATAGTCCACACGATTTGCAGCATCGTCGACGCGGTTGCCGACTCTATCCGTCTCATAATCGACGCGATCACCGACTCTGTCGGCTTTCTCGCCTAACGTCTCATGGTCTCTGTGGTCCGGATCATGACGATCGCCACCGACATTATCGAAGGTCTCTTCGATGCGGTCACCGACCTGGCTCGCTTTCTCGCGAACGGTGTCGACTGCATCATCGACGTAATCGCCAAAGTCCTTACCTTCTTCTTCTCTCTGACGTACCAGGTCCTCATGAGAGAGCGGTCTGTCAGGATCGTAAGCGGCCTGAGGCTGCGCATGATCGCCTGTATTATCGTATGACTTGGTTACAGTGTCGTTCGGTTCGACAACGGGCGTGACCGTATCCTGAACGGGAGTGGTTGTATCATGTTCCTGATTCAGTCTGTCCCTAACTGTTGCGACAATTCTATCTTCCTGATCCTCTGGTAGGTTAATACCTGCGACGCTTTCAATCGTATCGATGGGATCTGTTCTGAAGCTACGCATCAGATTATCGTCATTCTTTATACGATCGACGATTTCTTGTATTCTGTTTCCGAAGTCCATTGGGTTACCTCCATTTGTATGATATATATAAGCTTAGCAATCAAGATATCTCATACCTGTGTCAATACGCCCAGTGAACTCGGATCGAACACGATTTTTATCTTTGTTCACATGTGTTTAACAAGTTTTTCAGTTTTAGACCGCAGGGCCGAATGCTTTGGCCAAAGCCCGGCCGACGATGAAATAAATCCTACAGAGCGGCGACACCGCAGCCGCCGTAAATAACGCTTTATTTACTCAAATCTTAGGCTGAAATTCTATGCTATATTGAATGGAGTTTGGTTTATAGACTTAGATCTACAGGTGGGAAATGTCAGTGAACAAGCGCACAACAGAAGATCCGGCCGCAGCACGGGAAAACGATGTCCGTGGCAAGTTCCGCTACCGGCTGGTTTTCATACTCTTAAGACCTTTTGTTCGTTTCCTCATGTGGCTCTTATTTAATTACAAGGCGATCCCCTTTCATGAGGACAAGCAACAGACCTACTTTATTCTGTCTAATCACACGGGGGCGCTGGATCCTCTGCTGCTGGCGCTCAGTTTCAAGCGACCGATCTTTTTCGTCGCGTCGGATCATATTTTCAGGCTGGGTTGGATCAGCCGCTTGCTTCATTACCTCGTCGCCCCGATCCCCATCGTGAAGTCTAAGCTGGACCTCAAGGCGCTCAGAACCATCAAATCCGAATTGGAAAGCGGGCGAACCGTATCGCTCTTCCCCAGCGGGAATCGCTCGGTCAGCGGCGCTGAAGAGCCGATCCCCCCGGCCACCGCTAAACTCATCAAGATGTTACCTGCCCCGGTTTTGCTCTATCGACTGGAGGGCGGTTATCTCACCTCACCGCGCTGGGCGAAACACCATCGCCGCGGCAAGATGATCGGCTCAGTCATTATGCACTTTACGCTGGATGATCTCGAGAGAATTCCGGCACCGGAACTCGCCGGGCTCCTCAAGACCTATTTGGATGCGAATCCCTACAAGTCGCCGCAAACCATGACGATCCCCTATCGCGGACGCAAATTGGCTGAAGCCCTGGAGCGGATCATCTATCTCTGCCCGGGTTGCGACAGGCTCGCGTCCCTAAATTCCCGTGATGATGAACTTTACTGTGACTGCGGTTTCAGTTTGCGTTATCAGCCGACCGGCGAGTTTGCTTCGAACACCCAATCGGACTGGGCGACTCGCTTCCCGAACATTCACAGCTTATACGAGTGGCAAACGACGCGTCGCAAAGCACTGTTTACTGAGGCATCACTCAGAGAACTGCCCTCTGATCGAGCCCTGTTCACTGACGAGGCTGAAACACTCCACGAAACGCAGCGAGCGGCTCGAAACATCAAGCTCCTTACCGGCCGCATGAGCCTCTATAAGGACCGCCTGGTCTATGTGAACGACGCGAATGGAGAGGAACTCAGTTTCCGGCTGAGTCAAATCAGCGATACTTCGGTGATCGGTCCCCAGCGCATCCAGTTTACGGACCAGCAGAGCGGCAAGACCTACGAAAGCCAAAATCAGGCACCCAGATCCGCCTATAAATATGTGGAACTGATTGCTATGTTTAAGAAGTTACAAGGTAAGTCTGCCGGGACATAGCCGGCGCAAAGGGGGAACTATGGATTATACTTCAGCGAATGTCAGTTTATGGAGCGGTGTTTTGAACTGCGGTCTGATCGCAGCACTCGTCTTACTAGCCAATCTCCTCCGCCGCAAAGTGAAACCGATCCGCAATGCCCTGATCCCGACATCCGTGCTCGCAGGTTTCATCGGCATCCTGGTGCGGGAACTGGGTATCGTCAATCTCGACACAGACTTTCTGGATATGCTGACCTACCATGCTTTAGCCATCGGTTTCATCGCGCTGAGCCTCAGAGCCCCTCGTGCCAGTGAAACTGAAGGTGCGAAAGCGGACGGCCTCTACCATGGGGTTAACTCGGGCATGTTCATCGTGTCGAATTACCTGCTTCAAGGTGTAATCGGGTTAGCGTTGACGATCGGCGCGGCGCTCACCATCATGCCGGATTTCTTTGAAGCTTCAGGTATCCTGCTCCCCATGGGTTTTGGCCAAGGTCCGGGACAAGCCAATAACATCGGCTTGATGTATGAATCCTTAGGCTTTGCCAAAGGCCAGAACTTCGGCCTGGCCATCGCCAGTATCGGCTTCATCTATGCAAGTGTGGGCGGCATCCTCTTCCTCTACTACTTGAAGAAAAAAGGTAAAATGCCCCGCGAAGCGACCGTGACCGCGGATGACAATGCGACCGAACTACTGGAGGAAGCCGACGAGGTGCCCTTGACGGAGCCGATCGATCGTCTGACCTTGCAGCTGGCGCTCATCTTTTTGACCTATGCTCTGACCTATGCGTTTTCCTACGGCTTTCTCTGGATCTTCCGTACGGTGCCGGCGCTCCAAGGGGTGCATGCCACGATTTCACCGCTCATCTGGGGTTTCAACTTCCTGATCGGTTCGTCTATGGCCCTTGTCCTGCGTAACATCCTGGGCAAGTTCCGCCAACGCGGCTTGATGACCCGCCAATACCGCAATAATTACCTCCTGAACCGCATCTCCGGTTTCGCCTTCGATATCATGATCGTCGGCGCGATCAGTACGGTGTCCATCGGTGATCTGAGTGGCATGTGGGGCATCTTTCTCCTGATCACATTCCTCGGCGGCGTGGTGACCTTCTTCTATAATCTTCGCATGGCGAAAGTCCTCTATCCGGACTTCCCGGTCTCCGGCTTCATGGCCATGTACGGCATGATGACCGGTACCGCGAGTACCGGGGTGATGCTGCTGCGTGAGACCGATCCCCTCTTCCGGACCCGCATGTCAGCGAACCTGGTCACCGGCAGCTCGACGGCGATTATTTTCGCCATCCCTATCCTGATCTTCGTCGGTCTGGCCCCGCAATCCCAGCAGATGGCGATCTTTACACTATTGGCCTGTCTGCTTTATTTCCTACTTTTGCAAGTGTTGATGATCCGCAGGACGAAGAAATATCGACAGACCCATAGAACTGAAGGAGCAGAAGATGAAACACTATGATTTATTTGTGATCGGTGCGGGCCCCGGCGGTTACAACGCCGCAATAAGGGCGAGTATACTCGGGATGAAGGTGGCTTTGGCCGAGAAATCCCTGGCCGGAGGCACCTGTCTGAATCGGGGCTGCATTCCGACGAAGGCCCTGCTTCATGCCTCTGCCGCTTATCACCAGGCGCAGAACTGGGAGGCCATCGGCCTCAAGGCGGACAATATTTCCTTCGACATCGAAGCCGTTTATGAGCAGATGGATAAAATTGTCAGCACCCAGCGCCAGGGCCTCATAGGTTTATTTCAGCAGCATGGGATCGACTTTTATGAAGGGACGGCCAAAGTCCGGGGCAAAGGCCAAGTCGAGATCAATGACGAGACAATTGAATCTGAGCACATCCTGATCGCGACAGGCTCAGCACCGGCCAAAGCCCCGATCCCCGGCGCGGACAGCACCGGCGTGGTGACCTCCGACGATCTGCTGAAGCTCCCCGGCACCTTACCCGCCAGCCTCGTGATTATCGGGGGCGGGGTCATCGGCTGTGAGTTGGCCAGTTTCTACCGCGATCTGGGTACGGAAGTCACCGTCATCGAGGCGCTCGATCGGCTTTTGCCGCTGATGGATGAGAGTCTGGGCGCACACCTTCAGACGCTCTTCAAACGGCACAAAATCACCGTACGCACCGCAGCTAAAGTCGAGGAAATTCGCGCCGCTGCTGACGGGCTGGAAGTTGTGTATTCCGTGAAGGACAAGGCAAAAACAGTCAGTGCCGAAAATGTCCTACTGGCCACAGGACGCAGACCGGTAACGGACGACCTCTTCGCAGAAGATTTTACACCGACGTTCGCAGGGCGTTTTATCAAAGTCGATGAGAATTACCGGACCTCACTCCCCGGCGTTTATGCGGTCGGCGATGTCATCGGCGGGCTGCAACTGGCGCATAAGGCGGAGGCCGAAGGTCAGCATGTCGCCTATCACCTCGCGGGCCGGACGTGCGTGACCGATCCGCTCACGATTCCTTCGGCCATCTATACCGAGCCGGAAATCGCCTCGGTCGGCTATTCTGAAGCCGAGTTGAAAGAGGCGGGGATCGCCTATAAAGTCGGCATGTGTCAGACCCTGAGCAATGCCAGAAGTCAGATTGAACAGGTTGATCGCGGCTTTGTAAAATTGCTTGTCGAAGAAGACAGCCGACGTCTACTGGGCGTCCACCTCATCATCAGCAGGGCCAGCGACCTGATCGCGATCTTCACCCCCTATATCAGCCACGGAAGCGATTACAGAGAACTCATGCGAGGCGTTTATCCTCATCCTTCCTTCAGTGAAGTCATCCGCGAGGCCTTGGAAGATGTCGAAGACGGCGCGATCCACATGCCGCCGAAGAAGGCTTAATTGTCTCTGAGGTAGCGCTCAATCGGGCCCGACAAACGCATGTCCAGCGTGAAGCGCAGGCGCATGCCCTCATCGGCGAATTCTTCCTCCAGGAGATTTCCGTTGTCCTTGACATAGGCATAGAGAGTACTCTGATCGTAAGGCAGGAGGATCTCGTAGGACCGCTGGCGGAAAACCAGCATTTCGGCGATCTGATCCAGCAGAGCGGGTAGCCCTTCCCCGG
>CAZJTS010000021.1:10123-18414 GCA_964548975.1 uncultured Fastidiosipila sp. | reverse complement strand
GAATCCTCGAGGTGATCAGGGTCCCCTGCCCGCCTACACCGGCGATGACGATATTATAGACTTCCATCTTCGCCTCCTCATATCTCGTCGACAATGCTGTCGACCTGCTTGATTGCGTGGTAGCCGCAGAGCCGGAAGCACAGGCCACAGCCATTACACATGGTGTCATTGATGCGGGCTTTACCGTCTTCGTCATAGGTGAGCGCGGGGCAGCCGGGGCGCATACAGGCGCCGCATTTCGTGCATTCCTCGGCAGCGACTTTGTATTGATGTCGAATCGGGGGATTGTCCTTGAGCAGCACGCAGGGCGACAGAGTAATGATGACGGATAGTTCGTCCCGTTGCGTTTCTTCTTTGAGCAGTTTCTTCAGCCCTTTGATATCAAAAGCGTTGATCTCCGTGACATGTTTGACGCCGATGGCTTCGCAGAGTTTCTTCAGAGGGATCGGTGTGGCCGGGTGGCCGAGCAAAGTCTTGCCTGTGGCCGGATTGTGCTGGTGGCCGGTCATGGCGGTGGTGGCATTGTCCAGGATGACTACGGTAGCGGTACTGCCGTTATAGACCATATTCATCAGGGAGTTGATCCCGGTATGAAGGAAGGTGGAGTCGCCGATCACGGCCACCCAGTTCTTGATATAGTCAGGACCGTGAGCCTTTTCCATGCCGTGTAGCGTGCCGATGGATGCGCCCATACAGATCGTCGTTTCGATGACATTGAGTGGCGCCGAGGCACCTAGCGTATAGCAGCCGATATCGCCTGCGCCATGGAGTTTCAGCTGTTTCATAACGGTGAAAACGGCGCGATGGGGGCAGCCGGGACAGAGGATCGGCGGGCGGGGCGGGATCTCGGCAGGACTGGTGACGGGGATCGTTTCGCCGAGGATTTTCTCTCTGAGGAGGTGGGCGGAATATTCCCCGACCTGGGGAAATATTTCTTTACCTGTACAGGCGATGCCCCAGGCTTTGACCTGCTCTTCGATCACGGGTTCGAGTTCTTCGAAAATATAGAGTTCGTCGACTTTGGCCGCAAATTCAACGATCTGATCCTTCGAGAGGGGATGGACCATCCCCAGCTTGAGGACGGAAGCGTTCGGCAGGGCTTCCCTTACATATTGATAAGGGATACCGGAGGTGATAATGCCGATCTTCGGGTCGCGCATTTCGATGCGGTTGAGTTCGGAATCGGCTGCTGCCGCGGCGAGCTTCGCCTGACGTGCCACGACGAGCGGGCGCCTGAGTTTTGCATTCGCCGGCACCATGACGTACTTTCGAATATCGGTTTCATAGGGGCGATCTTCAGGTACCTCGCGCTCCTTGGTCGTGACCAGGCTCTGGGAATGGGCCAGGCGTGTCGTTGCCCGGAGGATGACGGGGGTGTCGTATGCCTCGCTCAGGGCGAAAGCATGGGCCATGAACTGCCTGGCTTCCTCGGAGTCTGAGGGTTCCAGTACCGGCAGATGGGCGGCGCGGGCGATCATGCGGGTGTCCTGTTCGTTCTGGGAGCTGTAGAGGCCGGGGTCGTCGGCGACGACGATCACCAGACCCGCATTGACGCCGGTATAACTGGCTGTGAAGAGCGGGTCCGCGGCGACATTCAGGCCGACATGCTTCATTGTGGCCATGGCGCGTACACCGCTCAAGGAGGCGCCGATCGCCACCTCCAAGGCGACTTTTTCGTTCGGGGCCCACTCGCTATAGACTTCCCTGTAACCGGCCAAAGCTTCGGACACTTCCGTACTCGGCGTCCCGGGATAAGCCGAAGACACTTTCACGCCCGCCTCATAAGCGCCTCTGGCAATCGCTTCGTTACCGAGCATCAACTGTTTATTACCCATCTGCTGACTCCCCCTTAATGCCCTGATTATATAGCTTATTGACCGGTGGCGCTAAGCCCCGGACCGATAGGCAGAAAAGTAGAGATTTTTATCTGGATAATGAACTTTGCAGAAGGAACTTCGGTACAATGGACACGTTATCAGTTTAGCGGGAGGTTGCCATGAAATTTCGCAGTGTCTTCGATGTCATCGGGCCCATCATGCTGGGGCCGTCCAGTTCGCACACAGCCGGAGCGGCGCGGATCGGGCTTTTGGCCAGGAAGCTCTTCCAGCAGGAGCCTGAGCGGATCATCATCCGTTTCTTCGGCTCGTTCGCCCGGACCTATCAGGGCCATGCGACCGACATTGCGGTGATCGGCGGTGTGTTGAATATGGATGTCGCAGATCCCCGCCTGCCCGAGGCGCCGGAGATCGCGGCCGCCCACGGGATTGAGGTCGAGATTATTGCCGAGGATGCGGTGCCCGAGCACCCCAATACCGTGAGGATCGAGCTCTTCGCCGGTCAGGACTGGCTCTCAGTGACCGGGATTTCGATCGGCGGCGGGCAGGTCCAGCTGACCGATTATTCAGGTTTTCAGTTGAAGCTGTCCGGCGAGAACCCGACGCTCCTGATCCTCCACCAGGATCAGTACGGGGTCATCGCCTCGGTTACGCAGTGTCTCACCAACGAACGCATCAATATCGCGCACATGGAAGTGTCACGCCTGGTCAAAGGCGATATCGCCCTGATGGTCATCGAGACGGACGGCTTCCTCTCTGAAGCCACAATTGATCGAATCCGCGAACAGATCAATGTCCGGAAGGTCGTTGTCCTCGATCCGAACTAGAAAGGTTCTTATATGTTTCACACAGTCAGTGAGTTATTGGAGCAGACCGCCGGCGGCCGGCGCATCTGGGAAGTGATGCTGGAGCAAGAGGCGGAAGTCTCGGCCAAAAGCAGCGATAAAATCTACCAGCTGATGCTGGAGCGTTACGACGTCATGGATCGCGCGGTCAGGCGCGGCATTGAAGGTGTGGAATCCCACTCCGGTTTCACCGGGGGCGACGCGAAAAAGCTTTACGACTACTACCGGGAAGGCCGCTATCTGACCGACCGCACCATGCTCCTGGCCAACTGCTATGCCCTCGCCACGAATGAAGTGAACGCCGCCATGGGTGTAGTCTGTGCCACCCCGACCGCCGGATCTTCCGGCACGCTGCCCGGCGTCGTCCTGGCCTTGCGGGATGTGCACGGTTATGCGGAAGATGCTGTGATCCACGCCCTCTTCACCGCCGGTGCTTTCGGTTACCTCATCGCCAACAACGCCATGATCTCCGGCGCTGCCGGCGGCTGTCAGGCGGAGGTCGGTGCTGCCAGCGCAATGGCCGCAGCCGCAGCAGTCGATCTGGCCGGCGGCACACCCGAACAGTCCGCGCACGCCATGGCCATGGCGCTCAAGAACCTCCTCGGCCTGGTCTGCGATCCGGTTGCCGGGCTGGTCGAAGTCCCCTGTATCAAGCGGAACGCCGGCGGCGTCTCGATTGCGCTGTCCGCCGCGGAGATGGCTTTGGCCGGTATTCAGAGCCGCATCCCTCCCGACGAGGTCATCGGCGCGCTCTATTCGGTAGGCCTCTCCATCCCTGAACGCTTACGTGAAACGGCCAAAGGCGGGCTGGCGAACACACCCACGGGTCGCCTCTGGCGCGCCCGCTTTGCGCATACCGGCAAAGTGCTGCCTGAGCTTAGCGGTAATACTTGAATCTGCTCCCCAGGCTCAGCCCCTCCCAAATCTCGGTACAAGCGTCCAGAATCTCCTCCTCCAGCGGTGCTGCGAGCAAAGCTTCCAGGTTCTGGTCCAGATGTTTGAGTTTGCTGACCCCCAGAAGCACCGACGTGACGCCCGGCTGATTCGCCGTCCAGCGCAAAGCGAGTTCTGCGGGCGTGAGGTTATGGGCTTTCGCGATCGCTTCCAGCTGTTTCGCCGCCTGAACATTCTCCTCCGACCAGTAACGGTCCTTATACATCGGGTTATCCGCCAGCCGGGTGCCCGCCTCGGGCTCCCCCTGACTGTGCTTGCCGGTTAGGAGACCGCTCATCAGGGCGTTATACACGACCACGCCGAGCCCGTGCTCCTTCGTCTGGCGGAGGAGCTCCTCTTCTATACCGCGGGTGAGCAGGTTGTAGACGTTCTGAGTGACGACGGGAGCGATCCAGCCGTTGATTTTGGCCGTGGCCAAAAGATCCGACACCTGCCAAGCCGCATAGTTACTGACGCCGATGTAGCGCACCTTACCGGCGCGCACCAAACCATCCATGGTCTGCAGGGTTTCCTCGATCGGGGTGTCGTAATCTGGCTTATGGAGATAATAAATATCGACATAATCGGTCTGGAGTCGGTTCAGGCTGTTCTCCAATGCGTTCAGAATGTGCCGGCGATTGAGACCCCTGTCGTTCGGGCCGTCCCCCATCGGGTTACAGACTTTCGTCGCCAGAATCACCTGGTCGCGGCGATCCTTCAGCGCCTTGCCGGTAATGGTCTCGCTGAGGCCATCGTAGTATTTGTCGGCTGTATCAACGAAATTAATACCGCGGTCCAGGGCTTCGTGAATGATGCGGATACTGTCCGCCTCATTGACCTGCTCGCCGAAAGTCATCGTGCCGAGGCAGACCTTGGATACTTTCAGGCCGGTGCCGGTGAGTTTGACATAGTCCATAGTGGGCTCCTCCTTCGGGGTTTTCTTTGCTTTTAATTCTACGGGTGGTGCCGGGGGAAATCTATCACGTTTGGGCTTGGGGGGTCTTGTGGGAGGCTGCGGGCTTCGGCTACCTTGCAACAATTTGTAGGAAATTGTTGCAATTTGTCGCACCTGCAGAAGTTGATTTCGCCTTATGCTGGGATAAGACAGAAGCGAAAGGAACTTCGGATTATGGATAACATCGTGATGAGTCATTGGACAGCAGCGAAAGCCTTGAGGGTCCCCTACCTCGAAACATTCTTCTCTAAATTTCTGCGAGGGCCTGAGGAATATACCGTCTTTTGTATAGAGGATCGCTTCTATGAAGAGGATGTCCTGGTCCATGTCTGTAGGGGCGAATTCCCCTCCTCAGCCATCACCGATCCGGACGATTCACCCATCGTTTCCCCTGAGTATCTCTTCGTCCAGCTTTGCTTCACTATTACCATTATTCCCGCCATACTGCTCGGTTGCCTCATGTGTAGCCCGCTGGGCGGTCGCCCCGCGCTGACATCGCGGGAGAAACTTCAAAGCTTCATTTCAGAAAGCACGAATATACACGGGCGCTCACGTGCGAAAGATGCCCTCACCTACATCGAAGAGAACTTCTCTTCACCGATGGAAATTCTCCTCTACATGTTTATCTGCCTGCCTTTTGGGCTCGGCAGCTGCGGAATGCCTGAACGGCCTGATCTAGACCAAATGATGGCACTCTCTGCTGTTGATGCCGGGCGTCTTCGGGAGAAGCTTAACTACTCGGAACTTGGTCTCAGCAATCCCGTCTGCAAGATCGTCTTCGAGTACTACAGCTCTGTCTTGTGCGAAAAAGTGCTAGATGAGGACAGCGATGTTATCCCCGTTTGGACTGGAGATCGCTACAGCCTCAAGCACTATGAAAAGCTCTTTCGATATATCGTAGGCAAATCTCTCATGCGCCTGCGTATGCGTCTTCGATTTTTCAAGGATCACTTCTACCCACTGAGGATGCGGCTCCCCGGCGCTCACGTAAGTGAAGAAGAGGCGTTAGATTTCTTTTTCAGCCAAATGAGCTTTGATTCTCGGGTCCGCTAAGCAACGAGCACTTGCGCAACGCTTACCGGCTCGAGCCTTCTCCTCATGCACCAAAACAGCCGCCCCTAGCGGGAACGGCTGCTTCAGTGTACTTAATGCGCACAACTTTTTGAATTTGTGAGATCGATCAGCCTCCCAGCTGCTCCTCGACCGCTGCGATCAGCTGGTCTTGGCCGTTGGCCTTGAGCTGATCAATGAGCTGCTGGATATACTCGGCAGGCTCAACACTACCGGTAACGAGCGCAGGAACGTATTCCTGAACCACGTTGGTCAGGGCAGCGATTTCAGTTTCGACAACGCTGTTATCGAAGGAGAAACCGACGTTCGGTGCTGTGATGGCTTCTGCGTTATAGGCTTCGAACTGCTCGACGATGTCGTCCGGATAGCTGATGTCCCATTTCTGGTTGAAGGGGGTACCGAATTGCCAGCCGAAGGTATAGTCGTAGCCGTTGTCTTCGTCCGCGAGTGTGCCACCCATGGTCTTATCGACCTGGTTGTCACTCACTGCAGTGTGATGAGTGCCTTCGATACCATGACGGATCAGAGTACCGACATAGAGGTCTGTGTTCAGGAGTTCGATAAGTTCGAGTGCTTTTTCGGGGTACTCACTGGCGGAAGACACTGCCAGGAGGCCGCCGAGACCGGAACGGGTTTCGAAGACAGGTGTTGTCATCGGAATGAACTTCACGGTATGACCGGCAGAGACCGACATAGCATCAGCTGCGCCCGGCGCATAAGAGATGACGTAGGAGAAGAGCGATCCGGTGTTGAAGTCGTTGTCACGTTTGGCGGTGTCGAGGTCATAGTTGACGGGGTCGCCGCCCAGATAACCTGCGAGGTTCCATTTACGTGCGAGTTCTGTGTAGTTACGGAATTCTTCGGACTCATACTGACTGAATACCGTCTGACCTTCCATATCGTTGAAGTTGTTGAACTCGGGGATACGGCCGGTTGCCGGCAGACCGGTATTACCGGTGAGGGATTCGAACGGCGTAACCAGCGCATACGCATTGGACATACCGGAGAGACCGATAATGTTCTGGCCGGCTTCCTGAGATTTCTGATGGACAACTTCCAGAACCTGTTCATAGTCTGCGAAGGTTTCTACTTGGCTCATGTCGATGCCATATTCGTCGGCCATGTCGCTGTTATAGACGATACCGCCCTGCCAGCCCATTTCCTTGTAGGAAGGTACACCGTAAATAGCGCCGTTGACCTTGACAGCGTCCCAGAGTTCCTGAGGAATGAAGTCATAGGTACCCGGAGCATGTTCAGGCAAGAGCTCTGTTATGTCCAGGAAGGCATCTCTGCCGGCGAACTGAAGATAGTTCAGGGTCCAGTTGGCTGTGAAAGCGATGTCGAAGTATTCGCCGGAGTTGACGAGGTTCGGCATTTTCTCTCTGTAATCGGGGTTAGCCATGATTTGATAATCAATCTCTACACCGATTTTCTCGCGGGTGTATTCATTGAGTTCGTCGATGACCATCTGCGTGTCAGGATCCACCGGGTTGATGGACATAAACCACTTGAGGGTGACGACTTCTTCGGGCTCTTGTGGATCGGTTTCGGCTGGGGGATCCGTTTCAGAAGGTGCATCCGTCTCACCCGGAGCATCCGTTTCACCGCCGGGAGCATCCGTTTCTGCAGGTGCCTGGGTCTGGGCATCCGTCTGAGCAGGAGCCGGGGTGGTGGTGCCTCCGTTGTTTCCACACGCTGCGAGTAAACTGACACTCAGCATCACAGACAGTAGAATACTTAATCTCTTTTTCATGTTTTTCCTCCCATGAATGTTTATTTTTCACACGTGAAGCCACGTGCAAATTTCGTTTGTTCTAGCCTTTCACTCCGCCAATCGTCAAGCCTTTGACGAAGTACTTCTGGAAGAAAGGATAGGCCGCCATGATCGGCAGAATGACGAGTACGGTAAGGGCCATACGACCACTGTCGGTAGGAGCATTTCTGGCCATCTCAGCATATTCGAGCGCATTGGCCGAAGACTGCGACATGAATTCCAGACTGTTTTGCATGCTCCACAGCAATGTCTGAACCGGGTACTTCTTCTGATCCATGATGTAGAGCATACCGAGGAACCAGTCGTTCCAGTACGCAATCATAGTGAAGAGGCCAATGGTGGCAATCCCCGGTTTCGAAAGCGGGACGACGACTCTGGCGAGGGTCTTGAATTCACCGGCGCCGTCGATACGTGCAGCCTCAATGATTTCCATCGGGATGCTGCGGAAGAAAGTTCTCAGAACAATGACATAGAATGCGTTTAGTGACATCGGGAAGATCAATGCGGCCAAAGAATTGCCCAAGCCCAGAATCTGGGTATTCACCATGTAAGAGGGCACCAAGCCACCGTTGAAGAGCATCGTGAAAACGAGCAGGAAGGTCAGAATGCCATTGAAAGGGTAGTCCCGACGCGAAAGCACATAAGCGAACAAACAGGTGATCGTCAGACTGAATAAGGTGCCGGCCACGGTAATGAAGACCGTGACACCATAGGAACGCACCAGCTGTTCCCCCAGCCGGAAAAAGAACTGATAAGCATTCAGGCTCCATTCGCTGGGCAGAAAAGTATAGCCGTTCTGAAAGATACTCTGCTCACTGCTGAATGAAACCACAGCAACCAGAAGAATCGGCAGCAGGCAGGCAAGTCCCCAAAGAATG
>CAZJTS010000021.1:9197-10113 GCA_964548975.1 uncultured Fastidiosipila sp. | reverse complement strand
GAGATTAATGACTGCCATGAGCTTCTCCTTAGAACATTGCGCTGTCAGGCTCGATCTTACGAACGATCCCATTGGCGGTGAGTACGAGCACGAAGCCGACCACGGACTGATAAAGGTTGGCCGCAGCGGACATACCGACATTGCCGGTTTCCTTGAGCCCGCGGTACACATAGGTATCGATCACATTAGTGACCGGGAATAACGGCCCTGAATTACGCGGCAGCTGGTAGAAAAGCCCGAAGTCCGAGTAGAACATTCTTCCGATCGACAGGATGACCAGAATAGTGATCATCGGCCGCAGGAAAGGAATTGTGATGTACCTGATCTGCTGCCATTTGGTTGCGCCGTCGATCACGCCCGCTTCATAGTATTCCGGGGAAATACCGGTCAATGAACCCAGGTACATGACGGTTGAATAACCGAGCGTTTTCCACAGTTGGAAGATCGGCAGGATAAAAGGCCATTTACCACGATCGGTATACCAGTCTACGGGGGTCCCGCCGAAGCTTGTGATGATACCGTTGAGCAAGCCATTTTCACGACTCAGGAGTGAAAACGCCATGAACGAGACGACAACCCAGGACAGGAAGTACGGGGCCATATAGATGCTTTGGTAGACTTTGGCCAAACGCTTGTTCCGCAGTTCATTCAGAGCGATCGCGAAAGCAACGGCAAAAACGACATCCAGAACAATGAATAGCACATTATAGAGAATCGTATTTCGGGTAATCACCCAGGCATCCGTGGTGCGGAAGAGGAAACGGAAGTTGTCGAAATTGACCCATTGGCTACCGAAGATCCCCGCGCGAATATTGAAACGCTTGAATGCCAGAACAATTCCGGCCAAAGGCAAGTACCGGAACATCAACATGATAATCAGAGCCGGCAGGGCCATGATGGTCAGAGGCAGGCTGCG
>CAZJTS010000021.1:0-9187 GCA_964548975.1 uncultured Fastidiosipila sp. | reverse complement strand
CCGGGGGCAACGAGTCTTTTTTTAGTTCATGTGGACTTTTTTGTGAATTTGTGTAAAAGTGGTCATGTCACCTAAGAACGCACAGGATTTTTAGGCATATTGCAAATGTGAGGCCAGATGAAGGTAATAATCGTAGATGATGACAAGGTCGCCCTACGCGGATTGACCAAAATGATTAATTGGGAGGCCTGTCATGGCGAAGTCGTCGGCACTGCAACCAACGGGACGGATGCTGTTCTCCTGATCAAGAAACACAAACCCGATGTCGTCCTTTCGGATATCCAAATGCCGGGACTGGATGGATTGGGCCTGGCGCGTTATGTCCATGAGTATTATCCCTCTACCCGAATTATCCTCATCAGCGGCCACGGCGAATTCGAGTACGCTCAGCAAGCGATCAAGTATCAGGTGGTGGACTACATTTTGAAACCCATCACACGAGACAAAATCAGGGATATCGAAGAGCGGCTCCGTGAATTCGCCGAGGAAAGTAACCGTGAAAAGTATGCCTTACTTCAGGCGGGCGATACAGATCTCCAAGCGCTGATCATGAAGTATCTGGAGGCGAGCGATGACGAAGCCTTGGATCGCATTCTGCATTCTGAAACGATTCGCCGAGCCATCGGGCAGAATCGTCAGGACAGCATGGGTATACAGCTGATTAATTATCTCTATAACTATCTCATCAGCATCGGCAGAGACAGTGAACTCCTGCAGGAATTGAAGTACCGGGATCTGGAAAAGTATTGGTCCTTCGATTTTCAAGCCGAAAAAATCGCTTTCTTAAGCGAACGCTACCGGGAAGTTGCCTTGCAGGTCAAAGCGCGTAAAGGTAGCTTCGATGATCCCATCATCATCTTCGCCGATCGTTACATGAAAGAGCATTTTACGGATACGGACTTCAATGTCTCGGCACTCGCCGATCAGATGAATCTATCACTGTCCTATGTCAGTACCGTTTATAAGCAGAATACCGGCAACAATCTCAGTAAAGTCCTACGCGACCTGCGCATGGAAAAAGCCAAGGAACTTCTGCTGGACATTACCCTCCCGGTATCTGAAGTCTCCTACCGCTCAGGCTATGAGGATGCCAGGTACTTCGCAAAATTCTTCAAGAGCTACACACGCATGACACCCAGCGAATATCGTAATATTCACGCGGGAGAAAACACGCAATGAGCATGTTCAAGAAAATCGCGCTCCTAATCACCAGTGTGACCTTCCTGCTTTTACTGACGTTCACACTGCTGGCGATGACGCTCTTCCAGCGCTCAACGCGCGAGCGTATTATTGTAGCTCAGCAACTCCTGACGGAGGCCAACACGCAGATCTACCACAGCTTCAGCCGTGCGATCGACCAGATGGCCTATCAGTTTACCAGCGACGAGATGATGGGCGATCTCCTGAGCCACGTCACGGGCAGAGACGATCTGAGTGACCTGAACACGAAGTCCGGCATCACGCGTCAGCTGCGTTACTTCTTGAATTCTCAAGCAAGTCTGGCCGATGCAGGTTTCAGTAATGTGCTCTATGTGAACCCCCGAGTGCCCATCGCAGGGCTCTTGGAGACGAATGAGGAGACATTCCTTTCTCCCTCAATCAGTCTCGCGTATTCAGCCGAGGAGTTTCAGGCCAAAGACTGGTACAAGCACGCTTTGGGGGTACGACTCGGACAGTATGTTTACATTGACAGTGTGACCGGCCATCTCTGCTTTGCCAAAAAAGTTCAGAACACCTTTTATCGCGGTCCTTTTCTCCCGGATGGCCTGGGCGTCCTGGTCACCAGTATTCCCATCAATCAATTGATCAGGGTCCTCTCCTTCAGCGAGATCACCGAGAACAGCTATTTTGGCCTAATGAGTCCCGAACAGGATGTCCTGTTCTTATCCAAACCGGAAACTGACCGGACTTACTCATGGCAGGATAGCCGAACGCTCAGCGACAATCGCTTGGAGATGAACGGAGAGAAATTCCTTTATAGCCGCTTGGAGCTGGACTGGGGCGTGGAGCTCCTGTTTCTGACGCCGGAATCGGATATCGATCGGGAGATCACCCGAACGGTCACCCCCTTTCTGATTATTTCGCTCGGGTTTCTGTGTTTTGGGGTGCTCGCCGCCGTTTTTCTGGCCCTGGGTATCTCTCGGCCCGTCGTCAGACTGGCCCACGCGATCGAAGGCATCGACAATACACGCGAAGCCGATCTCACCCATATCCCGGCCCGGGACGATGAGATCCGCCTCCTGATCAGCAGTTTCGAAGGCCTCTTCCTGAGAGTCAATCAGCTGATCGATGACATCCACGCCGAGGAGGCGATTCGCCGCGAGAGCGAGCTCAGAGCCCTGCAGGCCCAGATTAACCCGCACTTTATGCTGAATGCCATGAATACCGTGAACTGGATGGCGCTGGAACAGGATCAGGACGACATCGCGGACACCGTCTCTTCTATCGCAAACCTGATGCGCTACAGTATTACCGAGCCGCATCGCCCGGTGTCCATTTCTGAGGAGTTGAAGAACGTCGAGGAGTACATTGCTATCTATACACTGCGCTTTGGCCCGATCATCCGCCTCCATGTGGACAGCAGCGAATCTACCGAGAACCTGATCATTCCGAAGTTCACCCTCCAGCCCCTAATCGAAAACTCGATCCGCCACGGGATCAGCAAGGACGAAGAGGCGATTGATGTCTTTGTCCGCATTCTCACCGAAGCAGGTGGCTTCCGGATTGAGGTCACCGATACCGGTCGCGGTGCGGATCCGGCCAAACTCAACGACCATTTATCCTACAAGCCGACGGATCTGGAAGTCGCTCATGGTTTCGGTATCCGCAATGTAAACGAGCGGCTCGAGCTCAGCTACGGCACAGGGAGCGGCCTTCATTACGAAACGGACGCCGCAGGTCACCTGAAAGCCGTCCTGACGATCCGAAATGAAGAAAATCCACCTCAGATAGAATAAGAGGTCTGGCACGTCCGGACGCCATTGACTATATATAGTAGTAAGACTAAGCGAAGGAGCCATAGATATGAAAAAAATCGTGGAGCAAGGCGTCCATAATTTCACCGCCGTTGAAGACTATGTCGAGCCCAAGGAGCAGGCCGTCCGGGATCACCTGAAGTGGTTCATGGGCTTGAAACTCGGCTTTATGATGCACTGGTCACCCGGCAGTCAGATGGGGACGTTCGAGAGCTGGCCTTTGTCCGACGGAGACGGCAGCTGGAGTCAGGTGGATCTCAACTGGGCCGATATCGAGACTTGCAAGCAGCAGTACCGAGAGATGAACAAGACGTTCAATCCCATCAAGTTCAATGCGGCCGCTTGGGCGGATCTGGCCAAAGACTGCGGCTTCAAATACCTCCTCTTCACCACGAAGCACCATGACGGCTTCTGTATGTTTGACACCCGAACCACCGACTACAAGATCACTGATCCGAGCTGCCCTTTTCACACGCACGAGGATGCCGATATCGTCGGCGCGCTGTACCGCGAATTCCGCAAGCGCGGGCTCGGCATCTCGACCTACTTCTCCAAGCCCGATTGGCACAGCGATGCTTATTGGCACAGGGCCTTCGGCAACGCCCCGACCCGCAATGTGAATTACGATGTCACGGAACACCCTGAGCTCTGGGAGGCATATGTAAAATTCGTACATGAGCAGCTCCGCGAGCTCGGCACCAATTACGGCAAGATCGACGTCCTCTGGCTCGACGGCGGTTGGGTCGAGCCGGACAATCTGGGGCAGGACATTCGCCTGGGTGAAATCGTGTCCGAGCTGCGTAACTCAACTCAGCCCCACCTGATTGTCGCTAACCGCACCGTCGGCTGCGAGTTCGAGAACTTCGTGACGCCGGAACAGCAGGTGCCCGAGACAGCCCTCGATGTCCCCTGGGAAACTTGCGTCACCGTCGGGCAGCGTTTCTCTTTCCGCTACACTGACCACTTCAAGAGCGGTCGCGAACTGGTCCATCTGCTTCTCGACATCGTGTCCAAAGGCGGGAGTCTTGCCCTGAATATCGCCCCTCAGCCCGATGGTCTTCTACCCTTGCGTGCCGTGCGCTCATTAAAAGAGCTGGGTCGCTGGCTCAAGCTATTCGGTGAAGGGATCTACGACACCACGCTCACCCCGCCTTACTTCGAAGAAAGACTGAAGTATACACGCAAAGGCGATACCATTTACGCCTTCTATCTTTACGATGACATCGCCCATCTGCCTGAGTCTGTTACTCTTAATATAAGTGAAGCGGTCCGCTCCGTGACGTCGATGAGAACAGGCGATGCTCTGGATTTTGGCCAAAGAGGCGACGGGCTCAAAATCTCTACCCGATATCTTCCCGCAGCCGATGCCTTCTATGCTGAGGGCTTCAAAATAGAACTGAGAAAGTGAGATGCGTATGGATTATCCAAAGATCGGAATCAGACCAACCATCGACGGCCGCTGGGGCGGCGTCAGAGAGAGCCTGGAAGCGCAGACAATGAACATGGCCCATGCGGCTGCCGAGCTGATCAAGGGCTCTTTGAAGTATCCGGACGGCACTGAGGTTGAGTGCGTAATCGCCGACACAACAATCGGCGGAGGCGCGGAAGCGGCGCGCTGTCAGGCGAATTTCCGCAAAGAAAATGTCACCGCGACCCTCACCGTTACCCCCTGCTGGTGCTACGGCTCCGAAACCTTCGACATGGACCCGACGACCGTGAAAGCCGTCTGGGGATTCAACGGCACGGAGCGGCCCGGCGCTGTCTACCTCGCCGCCGTTATGGCTGCGCACACACAGCGGGGACTTCCGGCCTTTTCCATCTACGGCCACGATGTGCAGGACGCTGACGACACTTCCGTTCCGGAAGACGTCAAGGAGAAAATCCTGCGCTTTGCCAGAGCGGCTATCGCCGTTGGCTGGATGCAGAACAAATCTTACGTCAACATCGGCTCTGTTTCGATGGGAATCGCCGGCAGTTATGTCGATGTCGATGTCTTCCAGAAGTATCTCGGCATCAGGCCGGAGTGGGTAGACATGTCCGAAGTCCTGCGCCGCATCACGCTCGAGATTTACGACCCTGAGGAATATGAGCAAGCCCGTGCCTGGGTGGAAAAGAACTGCCCGATCGGCTTCGATGTCAATGAAGGCAAGGACTTGCCGGAGATCATCACGCGCTCGAAGCATATTCCCGCCGATGAGGACTTCGACTTCGTCACCCGCATGACCATGGTTTTCCGGGACATTCTCTACGGAAACCCAAAACTCGCGGAACTCGGCTGGCACGAAGAAGCTTTCGGCAAGAATGCTGTTGCCGGTGGTTTCCAGGGCCAAAGACACTGGACCGATTGGCTCCCGAACGCCGACTTCAGTGAAGCGATCCTGGCCTCCACTTTTGACTGGACAGGCGCTCGCATGCCAACCGCCTTCGCGACCGAAAACGACACCCTGAACGGCATCTCCATGCTCTTCGGCACCTTGATCACGGGCACAGCGCCCTGTTTCCATGACGTCAGAACCTACTGGAGTCCCGAAGCCACCGAACGCGTCACCGGCTGGAAGCCCGCAGGCGAAGCAGCCCACGGCTTCATCCACCTGATCAACTCCGGAGCCACCGCCCTCGATGCCACCGGCGCCTCCACCGATGCCGACGGCAAGGGCGTCATGAAACCCTTCTGGGAAATGACCGAAGCGGATATCGCCGCTTGCTTAGAAGCTACTGACTGGGAGCGCGCCAATTACGAATACTTCCGCGGCGGCGGCTTCTCCTCTCACTTCAAAACCGAAGCCGAAATGCCCGTCACCATGCTGCGCATCAATATCGTGGATGGCGTCGGCCCTGTCCTCCAGATCGCCGAAGGCCACACCGTCCTCCTCGACGACGAGGCGCACGACATCATCGAGAAGCGCACCGACCGTACCTGGCCGACCACCTGGTTCGCCCCGAACCTCACCGGCGAAGGCGCCTTCACCGATGTCTACAATGTGATGGCGAACTGGGGTGCCAACCACGGGGTCACCGTCTACGGCCACGTCGGCCCGGACCTCATCACCCTCGCCTCGATGCTCCGCATTCCTGTGGCGATGCATAATGTGGCCAAAGACCGGATCTTCCGCCCCCACGCCTGGAGCGGTTTCGGCACCGCCGACCTCGAAAGCGCGGATTTCGCCGCCTGTAAGCACTACGGGCCAATGTATTAGTTCTGCAATTTAGAATTGTGGTCTCGATTTCAGGTTATGCGCACCGACTTTTAGCTGTGGTCTCGATTTCAGCTTATGCGCAACTACTTTTAACTGTGGTCTCGATTTCAGCTTATGCGCAACTTCTTAACTGTGGTCTCGATTTCAGCTTATGCGGCGGTCATTCCCTCCATTCTCACAAAACTCGAGAAAATGGCCCAACGAGTTGATGGCTCTCGGTTGGCGAGGCGCATAAACTGAAACTCAGACCACCGAATTATATGTATCTAATTACTTTGTCCAAAATCTCGAGTTTTGTGAAAGTATTAATGTGTTTGGTCCAGCCTATTTTTCTGAGGGATTTGCCCCCCAAGGTGTTATCATATCTTCAGCACAATCGAAAGGTAACGCCCATGGAAAAAGACAATTTGCTTCAGACACTCACGACCGCACTGGAAGATGCAAAACTCAGCCTCCCTCGAGGCAGAGTAGCGGATTACATTCCTGAGCTGGCATGGGTGGACGGCAATCAGCTGGGTATTTGTGTCGTGGATCTCAATGGCGACATTTTCGCCGTCGGCGACTCTGATGTTCCATTCACCATCCAAAGCGTCGGCAAGGTCTGCGCCCTCCTCATGGCACTGGAGAATTTCGGTCCCGATGAGGTCTTCAATCGCATCGGTATGGAGCCGTCCGGCGCCCCTTTCAGTGAGCTGACTACCCTCGGTGAATTTCCGAATCAACCTAGCAACCCCTTCATCAACGCGGGCGCTATCGTCCTTACTTCGTTACTCGCTACACGCTTTTCGTTCGAAGATTTCCTGGCATTTGTCCGGAACCTCTGTGGCAATTCGCAGCTTCAACTGAACGAAGCCGCCTTCGCCTCCGAAATGGCGCACAGCGAACGAAACCACTCCATCGCGTGGGAACTTAAACGCCTGAAACTGCTGGAAAGCGGCGTTGATCAGTCGCTTGAATTCTATACCCGCCTCTGTTCTATAGAAGTTACCGCCCGCGATCTCGCCCGCTTCGGCCTGGTCCTCGCGGATTTTGGCCAAAACCTGGTCTCCCCGACTCACATCACCTCTACCCTGAGCCTCATGTTCACCTGCGGGTTATATGACGGCACCGGCGGTTTCGCGGTTCGGGCAGGTTTCCCGGCCAAAAGCGGTGTCGGCGGCGGCATTGTCGCTGCGGTGCCTTCTCGTTACGGCATCGGCACTTTTGGCCCGGCACTCGACGATAACGGCAACAGCATCGGTGGCATGCGCATGCTTGAAAATCTGGGGCGGACGTTGGGCTGGCATCAGTTCAGTCGATGAGTTTAATATTCTCACCAAACTCGAGAAAATGGCCCAACGATATTATATAACTTCTTACTTTGTCCAAAATCTCGAGTATTGTGAGAAAGCTGAAGGACCACAGTAGTCGATGCGCATAACCTGCAATCGAGACCACAGTTAGTCGCTGCGCATAACCTGAAATCGAGACCACAGTTATAGGCTACAGTTAATCGACACCCACCCCGCAATCGCCCGGCACCCCCGCCTATTCGGGTGGACGCCATCCAGCCAGATCCACTCGGGATGCTCCGCCGTAAAACTGTAGAGATCCAGCACTTCGAGGCCGGCTTCAAGACCTACACGAAATATCGCTTCCCGAACCTCTTCCAACTCCGGTTCACGAATGCCGTATGAGGGCTTGAACACCGCCAAAGGCGTCAGAAGCATAACACGCCCCTGAGGCGAAGCCTGACGAAACGTCGCCACCAGTTGCCGCAGGTGTTCAGTATAATGTTCCACCCCGTGCCAGTTTTCCGGTTTTGTATCGTTGGCACCGAGCATTAATAATACGGTATCCGCCTGGCTCGCCAGAGCGAGACGGTATTTCCTGTAGCTGCGGTACGACACGTCGGAGGTGGCGGAGCAGCAGGCTTTGTTTTGGCCGAAGTTCAGGACCTGCACGCCGGGGCCGACGTTCAGGCGGTGCGGCCAGGCATTCCGGAACCAGTTGAAGACGAACATGCAGTAGAGGCAGCTGTCCCCGACGCAGGCGACGCGGTGTCGGCCGGACTTTGGCCGAGGGACAGGATAGAACCAAATTCCCCAGAATCCCAGAACAAACAGCGTTAGGAGGCCCAGGACTGCTAGAATAAGACAAACGATTACTATTGGATGCATGGTTCCCCCGGCTCGAGGCTGTAATACCTTGCATTATATTGCCTGATGAGTGGGAAGCCAATGCCGACCCGACTTATCCGACAGTGGCGGGCGACCGAAGTCGTCCGGGGAAAGGGACACACTATGAATCCGCTTGTGCGCTTGGGGCTACGTATTGCCTCGTTGCCGATTTTCGATATAACGAAGAACTATCAGTTCCTGCGCAAAGCTCAGGAAGCGTTCGCCGTGGGGCCGGACGATGAGGAGCAGGAGAACTTTGTGCTCCTGGATCAGTACCTTTTGTCCGGCGATGGGGAATCGCATGTGCCGGTGAGGCTGTTTATTCCGAAGCGTGAACTCCGGAACGGCGTGATTATTTTCTTTCATGGCGGCGGCTTTGTGACCGGTAATGTGGACACGTATACCGTGCCCTGTGCCAGGCTCGCGACGCAGAGTGGGCGGGTCGTCTGTTCCGTGGATTATGCGCTGGCGCCGGAGGATCCTTTCCCCGCCGGGCTGAACGACTGCCTCGGTGTCGTGCGCGAGATCAGTGACTATTTCGGTTCGAAGGACGACCCGAAGCTCCGGCCGCTGGTCGTGATGGGCGACTCGGCCGGCGGCAACCTCGCCACGGTCACGGCTCGCCTGGTCAAAGACGAGGCGGCGACCCCGGACCTGCAGATTCTGCTCTATCCCGCTGTCGGTAATGACTACACCGAGAGCTCCCCATTCGCTTCCGTTCACGAGAAGGGCGAGGATTTCGGCCTGACCGCTCGACATATGCAGGACTACTACAAGCTTTACCTGGAGGATCCCGCGCTTTTGAATGATGCGCGCGTGGCCCCGCTTTTGGCCAAAGACCTGGCCGGCTCACCCC
>CAZJTS010000020.1:0-18862 GCA_964548975.1 uncultured Fastidiosipila sp. | reverse complement strand
CGCTCGCAGCCGCCGTTGACGACCTCTTCATTGGCCAGAACAACCTTACAGGACGTACACCAGTTGACATTCATTTCCTTCTTATAGGCAAGCCCCTGCTTAAAGAGCTGAAGGAAAATCCACTGCGTCCACTTGTAATACGCCGGATCCGTCGTGTTGATCTCGCGGCTCCAGTCAAAGGAGAAACCCAGCGACTGTAATTGCCGTTTGAAGTTCGCAATATTCTCCGCAGTCACGATCGCCGGATGAATCTTGTGCTTGATCGCATAATTCTCGGTCGGCAGTCCAAAGGCATCCCAACCCATCGGATAGAGGACATTGTAGCCTTCCAGGCGGCGCTTTCTGGCCACCAGATCTAACGCCGTATAAGACCTCGGATGGCCCACGTGGAGCCCTTGCCCTGACGGATATGGGAACTCAACCAGACAGTAGAACTTCGGCTTCGTGCTGTCATTCTCAGCCTTGAACACTTCACTTTCTGCCCAGCGTTCCTGCCACTTTTGCTCTATCTCTCGAAAATCGTAGTCGTTCACAAAACTCACCTTTTTCCTTTATGCGTTTGTTCCGAAATTTTATCATATTTCTGCCAGCGCCAACGAATTTCGGCCGTCGTCGGCAGATAGCGTCTCACACTGAAGATCACCGGCAGCAGCATCGATTCGGCCAGGATCAGCACTAATCCCTGCAGTAGCACATTGATCGATCTTGCTTGAAGCAGGAGGACAAAGCCTTGGCCTAGAAGCTGCGAAAGCCAGAGACTTTGCAGTAGCAAAGACAGTAGGATGCTGGTCAGAACACCGCTAAGCATAATGGTCAGAGGATTCAAGCGGCGCTGATTCACCATCACCATGAGGCCGGGGATAATGCCGTGGAGCGCCGTCGTCAGTGTAATACCCGGATGCGGTGCCCCCACGGTATTGAACAGGAGGCCGATCAGGTCGGAGATCGCACCGACTGCCCCACCCCACAAGGGGCCGAGCAAGAAGCCGGCATAATGGACCGGCAGCATACCGAAGCCGAAGCGGAACACACTGATATTGACCGACAAAAAACGGGTCAACACAATCGTCAAAGCGATTAACACCGCCGCCAGGGTCAGCTTGCGGAGCGACCGGCTTCCTTTACTCATATCAAATCCTCTCACAGACCGTCGTTTGCATGGGGGCTAAATATACAAAAATCCCCGCTCCTAACAGATACGGGGACTTGCAATGGTGGGCGATATTGGGCTCGAACCAACGACTTCCTGCGTGTCGAGCAGGCACTCTGACCAACTGAGCTAATCGCCCGTGAATGCTTGCTTATTCTACCAAGCGTTTTTAGGCTTGTCAAATGTTAAAAATCGGGTTTGGAGCTCCCTATTCAGACTTTCCTCAACCATGTTACATTGGCCAAATTTCCGACTTTTGTGAAGACCGAATCAACACCCTAGTTTGTGGTGACACCGGGCTTTGGCCGGACAGCCTGCTTCATCACCAGGCCGGTCGAGTAGTTGAGTTGGCGCGGTTCATATTCCTCATTCTCGCGTTGGCGCGTGTAGCCGGTGTAGTCCCAGGTGGCAGGGCGGGCGTCCTCGCGCCAGGGCCTTCGCTCCCAGTAGTAGCCGCGGAAGGGATCGCGGGTCTCATTCATCCAATCCAGAATGGCATCGTGGAGGCGATTTCTGTCATCTGCATGTGCTTCCGAATCAATGAGGTTATCCATCTCTTCAGGGTCATTCTCGATATCGTAGAGCTCGTCCTGAGATAGGAGATGGACCGACAGTTTATATCGTCCATCGTACACTGCGCGCATGGGCTGAAAGCCACCAAAGCCGTCGTGATCGATTTCGTAGCGGGAGAACTCGGTGAAAATATAGTCGTTGCCCTTGAACGAGGCGTCTTCGATCATGGGGCGCATGGATTTGCCCTCGAGGAGTTTCGGGATGGGCAGGCCCGCATAATCCATGATAGTGGGTGTCAGATCGATGTGGGATGCCGGGTGGGGATTCACTGTGCCGCCGGGACTCTTCGGATCGTAGATAACCAAAGGGATTCGGGCAATTTCATCGTACATGGACGGGCCTTTGGCCGATAAAGAATGGGACGAAAGCGCATCACCGTGGTCGGACGTGTAGATGATTACCGCGTCAGGAGCGAATTCCTCGACGTGCTGGAGGAATCTCGCGATCTGGCTGTCCACAAACGCATTACAGCCCAGGAAAAATCTCGGTGTAATCTTGAGCGCTTCCTTGTCCTCATTAAGACTGTCACCGGCCCATGCGCGCTGGTAATCCGGCTTCGCTGTGAGGTCATCGTAGATATTCCGGCTTTTCGGGAACTCATAATCCTTATACATGGAAGCATAAGGTTCCGGGCAGAGGAATGGGCCATGCGGCTCGTCGTAACTGACCACCAGGAAATAGTCGTCGGCTCGGCTGTCCTCTACAAACTCAATCGCCCGATCCGTAACGCGATGCGCATAGGTCCATTCGGATTCGATTTCCATCTCCTCCATCGTTTCAGTCTGTCTCGAGAGGTAGCGTTCTTCATCCGTGAGCTCATCCAGATAATTGCGCATGTCATACCAATAGTCCGGGTCCCAGCCGTCAGCGGCTTTACCTAGGCCAAAATAATCGCCACCATCCAGATGATACTTACCGATGTAGCCGGTGTGGAAACGCGCATCCCGCAGGCGCTGCCCCACCGTCTTGACGTTCGCGCCCAAAGGCATGCTGTTGCCCCAGGACCCATTGGAATGCGGATAGGTACCGGTAAACAAGGCCGAACGTGCCGGCCCACAGACCGGCTGGCAACTGTAGGCTCGATCGAAGCGCACACCCTTTTCAGCAAGTGCATCTATCCCCGGCGTTTTCATATCCGGATGGCCGTAGCAGCCCACCATATCCGTGCGCTGCGTATCGGTCATGATGAAAATAATCTTGCGTCCCAGATGAGAATAATTGTCTGACATTGGCTTAACCCTTTCGAATGGTGCTACTTGCAGTGTAAGCAAGTCATTGAGGGGAATCAATAGAAGAGATGTAAACGAGTCGGACGGTGGTGGGTTTGCGGGAGTTTTGTACTAATCTGTCTGAATAATGATTGATATTTCAGGAATAACAAAAGCCCGTAGAACTGAATCTGCGGGCTTCATGCATGGTGGGCGATACTGGGCTCGAACCAGCGACCTCACGCGTGTGAGGCGTGCGCTCTGACCAACTGAGCTAATCGCCCGTGCATAGGTCAAAGTATATGGAATGTTGTTAATGCCGTCAATAGCCAACTCGCAAGTAAAGATGTGAATGATGTCGGCAAAAATTACGAACTACGATGAACTCTAGCATCTCAGCCAATTGTCCATTTTTTCGAGTTTTGTGAGAGGTGAATCTACCTGTTCAGCTCTCCGCGTCTGAGTTTGGTGCGCAGGATTTTGGCCAGGTCCTTCAGATCGGCGATGGAGTTGTTGAACATGCCCGTCTTGTAAATGCTGATGAAGAGCATGACCAGAACCGGACCGAGGATCGCACCCCAGACACCGGAGATTTGTAGGCCGACGTAGATGCTGATCAGTGCGACCAAGGGGTGAAGGCCGGTTTGGCTACCCACGATTTTGGGTTCGATGACACGGCGGAAAAGGAAGAAGCCGATGCCGAGGATAATCAGGAAAACGCCTTTGCGCAGATCGCCGCTCGCGAGTTCGAAGACGCCCCAAGGCAGGAGGATGGCGATGGTGCCGATGAGCGGGATCAGGTCAACAATGCCGAGGAAGAGTGCGATGAGTAAGGCATAGGGCTGGCCGTAGATGCCTAATGCCACGAACATAATCAGGAAAGCGGCCAGTGCGAGGAGCAGCTGGGCCTTGAAATAACCGCCTAACGCATTGATTATCGCGGTTTTGAGTAACCTGAAACTTCGGGCCAGACTACGGCCCATGCGGCGGCGCGCGAGCGTTGAGATACGGTTATAGTCCGCCATCATGAAGTAGGCGGCAAGAATCGCGATCACGAGTCCGATGAAGAAACTTCCGACCTTAAGGGTAAGAGAGCGCGTGACGTTGAGGGCGCCGGAGAGAATTTCGCGGCTGGATTCCTGGACAAAGGAGATGACATTGTCCTCAAACATGGAGATGGCTTCGACCAGCCACTGAGGAATAAACTGATAGAACCAGGATACGCTCTGATCCCAATTCTCGATGCCCTTGAATACTTCATCAATATCCGTCTGGAGGAAGGTGGCCAAAGCGATCGCCTCGGTGATTGCGGTATAGATCAAAAAGCCCAGGAGTGAGGCAATGGCGACGAATACCAAGAGGTCAACGATGAGTGCAATCACTCGGCGTGAAATGCCAAAGCGGCGGTTGATTCTGCTCACGAGCGGGTTGATCGCCATGACGACACCGAGGGCGATGAGGAAAGGCATGAAAACCCTGAGTGCCCAGGGCAGGACTAAAAACACGAAGAGAATGAAAAGGACAAAGATAAAAAAGCGCAGTATTAAACGTTTATAGAGTTCCGTATGCGTACTTTTCATCAGTCGGTAAGGTCCCTTCTTCTGAATGCCTTATCCAGTATAGCAAACTCAGGGAGTCTCGATGGGTTCGGGTTTAGCGTGCGGTTTACGACGTGTCCGATAGAGGTGGATCGCGGCGAAAATTGCGACAACAAAGAAGGCGATTTGAACGATCCCTACGATCAAGGCCGCCTGTTGATTCTCGCCGATCAGGGACGGGACGATAGAGCCGGTGAAGTTATAAACGATATGCATGACGATCGGGACGGCAATGGATTCGGTCCACACATAGCAGGCTGCAATCGCCATGCCTACGATGAAGGCGTAAACGCTCTGGACGAGATTGAAGTGGAAGAGTGCGAAAAGCAGGCCGTTCAGAGCAATTGCCACCCAGAGCGGCATCACCCGTCTGAACTCGGCCATGAAGATGCCGCGGAAGAGTAATTCTTCAGCAATCGGCACCAGAATAGTCACGGTTATGGCCATGAGCCAGAGGTTATCGGATTGTAAGGTTTCTGTCAGCTGGCCATAGTTCTGCATGGTCCTCTGCCAGAAGTCGAAGTGCCGAGCCAGGAAATCCAGGAGCATGATCCAGAGTGTGGACAGTCCCATGCCGCCCAAAATAATGACAATAGTCGAAGCCCAATGGGCAGGTGTGGCCTTCCGGTTCAGGACATAGTGACGTTCCTTCTTCTGCCTGGATCTCAGGAAGAGTGCGTAGACAATAATCTGAATGACGGAATAGATCGCCGCGGTCATGAGGAAATTTTGCATCATGATATCGGTCAGGCTCAATTGATCAAGCAGGATGTCAGGGTTCCTCAGGAGATCTCGAAGCTCACTGTCGACCAAAAGGCGAATAAAGAGGTCCCCTACTTGAACAATGGTTGCGATAACGAAATGCAGGACGCCGAAAAGAATCGGCCAGAGGAGCGTACCCAGATCGAAACCGGGTGCTCGATAGCCCACGGTCCTGATGCGGTCTCTGCCGTAGCGCTCGTCGTGTCTATTGATTGTAGAATGGCTTACTTGGGAATCTGATTTTTGGCCGGGGCCAAAATAACCGGGGTCATACTGATCATACTGTGACATGTTGCCTCGCTTCCTGGGTAGTGGACTTACAGGTTCTGTTCCATGCGCTTATAGAAGGCATTAAACACTTTGTCCAGCTCCTTAGGATCGCGGATGGACTCAAAGTATTGCTGGTTATCCTTGCTTTCGAGCTGGCGCATGATCACCAGTTGCGGCTCGGTGTGTGTACCTGTCTCCGGCTCATAACTGGCCATGCAGACGTAGACACGCCCGAACATCCGGAAGGTATCCAGCTTGTAGAGGTAATATTCGTTTTTGTTGTCCAGATCCTCGATGACCATAAGGTCCTGATCCGGACTTAAATTAGGAGAAAAGGACCGGTTTTTCGACCGGTGCCTTTTCTTCGTTTCTTTAGACTCTTGCTTAGCCATAGCTGTTCTACTACGCGAACCCGAGAGTTCGACATCCATTTCTAATTAGTCCAGATCAGTGTCAATGATCTCTTCGATGTCGTCTTCGTCGTCTTCGTCATCGTCATCGTCATCGTCGTAGTCATCTTCGTCGTACTCGTCTTCTCTGGAGCAGAGCTCTTCATAGTAGTCGGCAACACGCTCGAATTCCTCGTCATCGAGGGTTTCGAAGCCGTCATTGCCGTCTTCCATAGTCACGACTTTGACAAATATCGCTTCCGGATCCTCTTCGACGGACAAGAGGACACAGTAAACTTCGCCGTCCATCTCGAAGTCATCGGCCATGTAGAAGGTAAACTCTTCACCGGTGTCTTCGTCGGTCATCGTGATGGTATACTCTTCCAGATCTTCCGGCAGGATATCTTCCAATGCCAGAACATCATGGTCGTGATCATGGTCGTGGTCGTGATCATGGGTATGATCATGCTCGTGTTCGTGGTCCTGATGGGCTGACAGATCAATGACGTTTTCGTTTTTTTCATCGTTCATGTTTCTAGGTCCTCCTGTTTTCTCTATTCAGATCTCAGTATATAGCATCAGCGTTGCCGCCGTTGCTCTTCCAGAAAATTCTGCAGAATTATCTCTGCCGCTACCTGATCGACGACATCGCGTCGATTCTCTTTTTTTACCTTGCCGGAACGCAGAAACTGATGGGCCATAACGGTCGTCAGGCGCTCGTCTCTGAGGTGAACCGGTAAGCCGGTTTGAGCTTCGAGTGCTTGCGCGAAGGCTTTGGCACCCTCCTCCGCCTCTCCGGGTTTGTTATCTGTGCGCTTAGGTAAACCGACGACGATTGCCGAGATGCCGTGCTCCCGGACCAGCTCGCCGAGGCGTTCCATAGCCCAGTCGATATCCCGTCCGTTCCACCGGATCGTCTCAATCCCTCGAGCGGTGATCCCGAGAGGATCGCTCACGGCAACGCCGATTCTGGCCATACCGTAATCAATGCCAAGCAATCTCGTCATCTACCGGCCTAGTCCTCGTTGATGGAATCCAAATATTGACGAAGAACAACTTCGAGCAACTCGTCTCGCTCTATCCGGCGGATCACGCCACGCGCGCTGTTGTGATTAGTTATATAGGTCGGGTCGCCGGACAGGAAATAACCTACGAACTGGTTGATGGGGTTGTAGCCCTTCTCTTCCAGGGCACGCAGAACCTCTGTCATAATTTCTCTGACCTCTTCGCTTTTGTCCATCTTCATACTGAAACGTGTGGTTTCATCATGCATTCGGATAACCTCCCTTTGCAACTGTATACTTTGTCTAATTTTAGCACAGACCGGTAGCGATTTCAGCGTTTATTCGGTTGCCCTGAACCTCTGTCAGGCGCAGATCTACAATCTGTCCTTCTTTAAGGACTCCCGCCTTATCCTCCACCGCTGCCAGCAGATAATCCGGGGTATAACCCTGCCGGAAGCCATGCTCGTCCCGGCTCTCGAGGAGGACTTGGCTCACTCTGCCGGAGGCATTGAGGAGCGCTTTGGACTGAAGGTCCTCGCCCAGTTTGATGAGGGTTTCGCTCCGGGTTTTGGCCAAAGCCGCCGGCACCTTACCGGGTAAACTCACAGCGCGGGTGCCCGGACGTTCGGAATAACGGAACACGTGGAGTCTAGAGAAGGCCATCTCCTCACAGAAGGCAAGGGTGTCCTGAAAGTCTTTTTCCGTCTCACCGGGGAAGCCCACGATGATATCCGTCGTGATCCCGACATGGGGGAAAGCGGCGCGGAGACCTTCAACGGCTTGCCGATACAGCGCGGTATCGTAGCGACGGTTCATCGCCCGGAGGACCGGGTCTGCGCCGCTTTGTAAGGAGAGGTGAAAATGCGGGCAGAGCTTCGGGATCTTCGCCGCCTTCTCAATAAATTCTTCTGTAATCGACTGGGGTTCGAGCGAGGACAGCCTGATGCGCTCGATGCCGTCAATCCGGGCGATTTTGGCAATGAGATCGACCAGAGCGGTCGATCCTTCGCCGCGGTCGGCACCGTAGGAGCATACATGAATACCGGTCAGCACCACTTCCTTGAAACCGGCTTCGCCCAATTGCGCAGCCTCCTCCAGGATACGGTCTTCGGCACGACTTCTCACTCGGCCGCGAGCGAGCGGAATCGCGCAATAGGAGCAGAAATTGTTACATCCGTCCTGCACCTTGAGATAGGCTCTTGTCTCGGCCTGGTCGGTCACGGCGCCAAACTCCGCGAAGTCCCGGGTTTCCCCGATCGCCGAGGCGTCGGGCTGAATGCCGTGCTTCAGGTAGGCTTCGATCGTTTCGACCAGGCGTTCTTTGCCTATGTTACCGATACAGAGGTCCGCCGGAAGCTCGTCTGGAGCGAGCTCCGCCTGGCAGCCAATGGCCACAACCAGGGCGCGAGGATTCTTGCGCTTCGCCTTATGGAGCTGCTGGCGCGATTTTCTGGCGGCTTCGGTGGTGACGCCGCAGGTGTTCAAAATATAAATGTCTGCGTGTTCAGAATAATCGACCAGAGCGTAACCGGCCGCCCGGAAGCTCTGAGCGATCGCGTCGGACTCATATCGATTGACCTTGCAGCCGAGATTCTCAATGGCCACAGCGGTCGGGGTGTTGTTTTGCATCAGCGTCTGCCTTTCCTACCGGGGTTATTGCGGGGTTTTCTCTTATTCTTCGAGAATTTCACTTTGCGGGAAGCGGGCTTTTCTTTCGACTTGCGTGCCTTCTCCCCAGCGTATTTGCGTTGCGTCGCTGTGGCCGCCTTGAGGTCGATCCGGCCGGACGCCTGCTCGTCCGCCAGCGTCAGATCCACCTGGCGCCTGATCACATTAACATTCGCGATCTTGACCGGGAAACGGTCACCGATCCGGAAAACCCTGTGCTTCGCGCGGCCGGCCGCCGTCATCGTATTCTCATCATAAGCGTAGTAATCGTCCATGGTGCGGAAAGGGATCATGCCCTCGGCGCTGCTCGGCAGCATCACGAACATGCCTCCGCCGACGAAACCCGTAATAATGCCCTCGTATTCCTCGCCGATCCGCTCGGCATAGTACTCCGCGACTTTCTGATCTACACTGTCGCGTTCGGCGGCAATGGCGGTCCTTTCGGTCTCCGAGACGTGGTCTGCGACCTCAGGTGCCTCGCTCTGCCACTTCTTGAAGGGCACATCATCTCTGAGGAAGCCCCGGATCACCCGATGAATGAAGAGGTCCGAGTAGCGCCGGATCGGCGCGGTGAAGTGCGAGTAATCCTTCAGTGCGAGTCCGAAGTGGCCGATCGGCTTTGCGGAGTACTTGGCTTTGGCCAAAGACCGGAGCAACAACGTCTGTAGCGCCTCCGATGCGGGCATCTCCGCGATATCTTCCAGCACGGTCGCGAGCTCACGCGGCGTAGGCTGATTCGAAATCTTGATCTTCTTGCCTTGCGTGCGCACGAGCGCCCGGAAACGTTCTAGTCGCTCCGGATCCGGATTCTCATGGACCCGGTAGAGGAATGGCATCTCAAATTCACGGAACTTCTGCCCGACAAAGCGATTCGCCGCCACCATGAACTGCTCGATCAGCTCATTTGCGAAGCTCGTCGGCGAGGGATAAATATCCTTCACCGTGCCATCCGCATTCATGACGATTTTGGTCTCAGGAAAGTTGAATTCCAGTGCGCCTCGTTCCTGGGAGGAAGCTTCCAGGATTTTGGCTAGTTCTTCCATCATCAGGAGTTCCGGCATGAAATCTTCATAGCCCTCCTGGGGTGCCTGGTTCTCGAGGGTAATCTTCACATCTTCATAATTGCCCCGGAGATCCGAGCGGATCAGGCTCTCGTAAAGATCGGAATCGATGAGGGCACCGCGGGAATTATAGTGGAGCTCCGCGGTCATCGCCAGCCGATCCACCTGAGGATTCAGCGAACAGATCCCATTAGAAAGCGACGGGGGCAGCATCGGCAGCACACGATCCGCGAGATAAACGCTGTTACCGCGCTCTTTCGCCTCCACATCCATCGGTGTGCCTTCGCGGACATAGTAACTGACATCCGCAATGTGGACCCACAGCTTCCAACCGCCGTTCGGGAGGGCCTCAATCGAGAGGGCATCGTCCAAATCCCGGGCATCGAGCCCGTCGATTGTGAGTGTTTTCAGTTCCCTCAGATCCTGGCGTCCGGCCTCGAGTTCTTCAGCAATAATGTCCTCGGACAGGACCGTCGGCACATTCTCCGCCTGCTCAAGGACCGCCTGAGGAAACTCCTGAGACAACCCATGCATTCGGATAATGCCTTCCATAGCGACATCCGGGCGCTTGGGGTCGCCTAAAACCTCAACTACTTTACCCCGAGCCGACTCGGCATCCTCTGGTGAAATAATCTCCACCACGACCTTCATGCCAAAAGGCGCTCCGAAGAGATCCTCTGGGGCAATTGTGACCATACCGATATCCGACTTGCCTTCCGGCAAGACCTGTCCTCCTCGGCCGATCATTTCCAGTATGCCTACGATCTCACGCATAGTGTTATCCTCTTACTTTCGTTAGTGTGTTTCGGTTTCGTATCTGCCCGCTTCTGCCGGGGCTTTTTCTGAGTGTTACTAAAAGTATACAGTTCCGCACACGCAAAAAAAGTCCAGCTCGTTAAAGCCGGACCGGTATTAATGAAAATCTAACAAATTGTGCGGTCAGCCCCAGTGTGACTGTTCGATCAGCCGATTAGGATACCGATGGTCACGGTCAGCACCACAAAAGCAACCCCGAGAATGATGGTGAGTCGCTTCATCAGCACGTCTTTGGTCCGCCCCAAGTTGCTACTGTAGAACGAATCGTTTGAGCTGCCGGCCATCGTGCCCATGCCGCGGTCGTTGGCATTCTGGAACAAGACCAGAAGTATCAGTCCGATACAGACTAAGATATTCAGCACCGCCAAAATAATGATCATTGTATTCATCGAATTCTTCTCCCGTTTAGAAAGGTATATCCACGGCACTATAGCACAGGTGCGTTTGTCTGTCTAGGTTTGGGCGGTTGAGTTGGGCTATACAATCTGCTCGTTTGTCATGTCCCGGCAATGCAAGAGGTTGTAGAGAAAAATCTCTCTACAACCTGCTCGATTGTCAGATTTTCAGTAGCAACTTATAAGCCACGTACCCTACTCCTCCAGCATCTCAGCCGTCGGAAGCAACTTTTTCTGCCTTGTGTCTCTGTGGTAAATGTACTTGAACAGCTCACCCAGCGCGAAAGGAATCAGCGCCAGCGGCAGGATGGTCAGCCAGTCTCGAACCCCCAGCGGTACCGTATCGAAGATACCGTTCAGACCCGGGACGTAGATAACGACGATCGACAGAGCCAGTGAAAGCAGGATCGATTTGTTCATCGTCGGATTGCTGAAGAAACCCTGTTTGAAGACACTGTAGTGCTCGGAACGATTCGAGAAGGCACGCAGCAATTCAGCGAAAATCAGTGTGATAAACGCATAGGTATACGCGCCGGCCGAAGGACCGAAGTTGACCAGGTTACCGGCTTCATCGTGGTAACCGTCGTCCTGCGTGTTGACGTAAGCGCCTTCCACGGGCTCGAGCGTGCCGTCGACCAGATTGGCTTCGACGATGCTGTTCCCTTCCCCTTCTGCGTACATGTAGATCGGGGCGTCAGCCGCTTCGTTGTTCTTATCGACGATGCCATAGCGGTTGAGGCCGAAGTTGAAAGCAATGAACACAGCTGCGAAGATGGCGATCGCTTGGATCGCGATAGAGAGCATCATTTCTTTGTTCAGAATCTTATCGGTGCTCTTACGCGGCGGCTGCGACATGATATCGGGCTCGGCAGCTTCACGACCGAGGGCCAAAGCCGGGAACGAGTCCGTAATCAGGTTGAGCCAGAGCAGCTGGATCGGGCGTAGCGGCGTCATATCGGGGCCCATAACGAGCATCGTGATGAAGATAACGAGAATTTCGCCGACGTTACACGAGAGCAGGAAGCCCACGAATTTGCGGATGTTACTGTAGATGACCCTACCCTCTTCGACAGCACGAACGATGGTGGCGAAGTTGTCGTCGGTGAGGATCATGTCGGCGGCGGTTTTGGCCACTTCCGTACCGGTGATACCCATCGCGACACCGATGTTGGCGCGCTTCAAGGCCGGAGCGTCGTTGACGCCGTCGCCGGTCATGGAGCTGATATGTGAATTGGCCTGCAAAGCTTCCAGAATGCGGACCTTATGCTCCGGCGAAACGCGCGCGTAGACCGCGACTTCTTCGCTGACTTTCATGAGGTCTTCCTGGGTCATGTTCTCGATTTCAGCGCCGGTCATGACGCGGTCGCCTTCATGCATGAGGCCGAGGTCTTTGGCAATGGCGATCGCGGTCTCGAGGTAGTCGCCTGTGATCATGACGGGGCGGATCCCGGCACTGTTACAGACGGTGATCGCGTCTTTGGCCTCAGGTCTGGCCGGATCGATCATACCCATGAGGCCGACGAAGATCATATTGTTTTCCGCATCGGAGAAGTCGCCGTCGGGATGTTCACTGTAAGCCAGGGCCAGGACGCGAAGTGCGGTGCGAGCGAAAGCGGAGTTTGCTTCCAGGATAGCCTTGCGACGTTCTTCGGTGAGCTCGACCACTCCGGCTTCTGTGTATTCGTGACTACAGCGGTCCAGAACGATATCGGGCGCGCCTTTCGTCAAGGAGAGCTTACCTTCCTCGAATTTCTCGTGGAAGACAGACATCATTTTGCGTTCGGAATCGAAAGGCAGGTCACCCAGGCGGGGATATTTGGCTTCCATATCCGCCTGATAGATGCCGTGCTTGCCGGCGACGGTCAGCATCGCCGCTTCGGTCGGGTCACCGATAATGCCCCAGCTGCCGTCTTCACGCTGTTGCAGATGCGCCTCATTACAGAGGGTCGCGATCTCCATCAAGCGCTGGACCTGCGGATTATCCGCCACGTTGATGCCTTCAGGCGAGGTGATCTCACCTTCCGGCGCATAGCCTCCGCCTGAGACTTCCAGCATATGGTCGCCGGTATAGATCCTGGTAACGGTCATTTCGTTCTGAGTGAGGGTACCGGTTTTGTCCGAGCAGATCACGTCGATGGAGCCGAGAGTCTCAACGGCCAGCAGACGCTTGACGATCGAATTGCGCTCCGCCATCCGATTCATGCCGAGGGCCAGAACGATGGTCACTACCGCAGCAAGGCCTTCCGGGATCGCTGCGACGGCCAAAGACACCGCCGTCATAAACATATCCAGAATATCGCCGTCACGGAGCACACCGACAACGAAAGTGATGATAACGACCACTACGCAGAAAATCGCCAGGTAAGTGCCCAGCTGATTGAGGTTGATCTGAAGCGGCGTAAGCTCCTGCTGCATGCGCGAAAGGCGCCCGGCAATCTTACCCATTTCAGTCTGCTCACCGGTATCGACCGCAACTGCGGTACCGCGGCCATAAGTGATAGCCGTTGAACTGAAGAGCATATTTTTGCGGTCACCGATGCCCGCGGCCTCATCCGTCAGGAAGTCAGCGTATTTCTCAACCGCCACCGACTCTCCCGTCAATGCGGATTCGTCAGCCTTCAGGTTTGAGCCTTCGAGCAGGCGACAGTCCGCCGGTACGATATCACCGGCTTCGATCAGGATGATGTCCCCGGGAACAATTTCTTCCGAATCCACCACGCTGATTTGGCCATTACGCCTGACGCGGGCGGTCGGCGAAGACATCTTCTGCAAGGCATCAACCGCCTGCTCAGCACGTCCCTCCTGAACCAGTCCCAGCACAGCGTTGATCACAACAATCGCCAGAATAATAATCGCCTCGACCCAGTCTCCTAGAAAGCCGGAGACCACCGCCGCTGCGATCAGGATGATGACCATAACATCTTTGAATTGGTCCAGTATGCGTTTCCAGAGTGGAACCTTCTTCTCCTCCGCCAGACGGTTCAAACCGTATTTTTCCTGACGGGATTGGACTTCAGCCGTGCTGAGCCCCTGCGCGGGTTCTACTTCCTGCCGTGAAACAACCGAATCTATTGAACCTTTATAATATTCAACCGACTCCAGTTTCCCTGCTCTTTCTTCCATGCAAAACTCCTCCTACGTAAGTGTTCTAATTACGATGCAGCTTCGCTCCCTTGGCACTCGCTCTATACAAAAAGACGCTGCGTCATAGACAACGTCAGCGTCTCACTATTGCTGATCATGCCAGGTAAAATACCGCGGATGTTGAACATGATCTCCGCAAGTTGTGCGGCAGTTACTCCCTCTGAGTTGAATATAATTCTACTTTATGTGCCCGCGATCTGGCAAGCCGTTTGGCTTCTTCGGATTTTGGCCAAAGCCCAGCTCATCTCCCTCATATCAGCGTCAGCGGATCCGTGTACGGCAGGTCAAACGCCTGAGCTACTTCCCGATACACAAGCTTACCCTGATAGGTATTGAGGCCGTGGCGCAGAGCCTCATCCTCGGTCAGCGCGGCCTTCAAGCCGAGTTTGGCCAGCTTGCGAATATAAGGCAAAGTCACGCCCGTGAGCGCCTGGGTCGCCGTTCTGGGCACAGCACCCGGGATATTCGGCACAGAATAATGGATCACATCATGCCGGACAAAAAACGGGTTTGCATGCGACGTCGTATGATCCATCGTCTCCACACAACCGCCCTGGTCAATCGCGACATCCACGATGACCGAGCCCTTTTTCATGGCTTTGACCATCTCTTCCGTGACGACTTTCGGCGCTCTGGCCCCCGGGATCAGGACCGCGCCGATCAGGAGATCACACTCCTTGATCTGCTCCATGATGTCCAGAGGATTCGAATTCAAAGTAAAAATCCGGCCATCCGATGACAGATCGATCTCCTTCAGCCGCATCACATTGATATCCGCAATGGTCACCCGGGCACCGATCCCCAGAGCAATACGCGCAGCATTCTGCCCGACCACGCCGCCACCGATTACCAGCACACGCGCGGGCAACACACCCGGCACCCCCGCCAGCAGAACACCTCTGCCGCCATTATGCGCCTGCAGCAGATTCGCACCAATCTGCACAGCCATCCGCCCCGCCACCTCACTCATCGGAGCCAGCAGCGGCAGAGTATTATCCTCCAGCATCACCGTCTCATAGGCAATCGCTGTCACCTTATTCTTCAGGAGAACTTCTGTCAGCTCTCTTTGCGCCGCCAAATGCAGATACGTAAAGACAATCTGACCCTCCCGCATCCGGTCGTACTCTTCAGCGATCGGCTCTTTCACCTTACAAATCATCTCCGCTTGTGCCCAAAGCGCTTCTCTATCTTCCAGAACAACCGCCCCGACCTCCCGGTACTGGTCATCGGTCATATCGCAGGCATCACCTGCGCTACTTTCGATCAAAATCTGGTGGCCATCCTCGACCAAAGCATGCACGCCTGCGGGCGTTAACGAGACGCGATATTCTCCGTCAATGAGTTCTTTGGGTACTCCTATAATCATAAAAATCCTTTCAATTTCTCCGTAGTGCCAAGCACTAATTTACTTTTTGCTAATTCATACAGTATACGAAAGATTGAAAACCCCGTCAGCCCCAATCGTTAATCAGCATCAGAAGTTTGCCCTGCATTTATATACTCGGCACCTATCAGGATCAACTCTCTCATAAGGTTATAGCGCTCGGTAATCACGTCATAGAGGGTGTCTTGGCCCATTACATCCAGGTGCTCAAGTTCGTTGAGATTCTCCAGTTCGTTGAAATCCTCCAGTTCGTTGAGATCCTCCAACCACCGGCCAAAATAATAGTCCGAAAGCGGAGCCAGTCGTGCCCTGCTCCCTTTGAGTAGCTGAACCGCCTGCCGGATCTGGTCATTCTCAGCCAGGGCGGTTTGGTAGTCCTTCTCTGCGTTCTGCATGCGCTCTTGGGGTGTGTTCATAGTCTGTGCTCCTTGTGAGGTAGTGTTGGAATAATCATAGCAGTGCGGGGGTTTAGATGTAGATGTCTACAGCCTGCTGGAATGTCAGTGCAACAGCCTGTGTGGAGCCCGGCTCTCTACAACCTGTTTGATTGTCCCGATCTGTCAGTGCAGCAGCCTGTGGGGAGCCCAGCTATCTACAACCTGTTCGATTGTCAGGATTTGACAGTGCAGCAGCCTGTGGGGAGCCCAGCTCTCTACAACCTGTTCGATTGCCCCGATTTGACAGTGCAGCAACCTGTGGGGAGCCCGGCTCTCTACAACCTGTTCGATTGCCCCGATTTGCCAGTGCAGCAGCCTGTGGGGAGCCCAGCTATCTACAACCTGTTCGATTGCCAGGATCTGCCAGTGAAACAGGTTGTAGAGGCCTATATTCAGGAGAAGCTGTTCGATTGCCACCGGCTTCTCCGCCCGCCCACTACCGAATTTTCCGATAATGCAAAGAGGCCTTTGCACATCAGGAAAAAATGGTAAAAGCCGAATTCTCCTGAAGTGCATCAAAAATCAACTCACATTCTGAAATAAGACCTTCGAATTGCGAAATATCCATGCATTCCGGGAAAATTCGGCTCCATGATCCCACTACCGATCATTCCGGAAATGCACAAGCCAACCCAAAGCCTCAATGCAAACCAGGAATATTTGGCCCTCAACAAACCCCTCCCCCCAACCGCAACAAGGGACACAACAATCTCAACCGACCTGGGTTAGTATGGTCAGCGTAAGAACAAAAAATCAATGCAAAGGAGCGAAAGCAATGAAAAAACTTACAGCATTTCTAATGAGTCTAAGTCTCTTGTTTGCCGTGGCTGCCTGCGATAACAATACGACCGATCCGGTCGATACTCAGGCCAACACACAGGCCGGTACCGAAGCAGGAACCGAAGAACAGGAATTCACTCTCGACGAGCTGGCCGAGTTTGATGGTCAGGATGGCCGCAGGGCGTATGTCGCCGTTGATGGTGTCGTCTACGATTTGACGGACAGCAGCATGTGGCAGGAAGGTCAGCATAACGGCTTTAGTGCCGGTAACGATCTGACCGACGAAATCAAGAACGATTCCCCTCATGGGGTTCGCACCCTGGAGGGTATGCCGGTTGTCGGCAAACTAGTGGATTAGTCCGTATCTCCCGGAGAATCAAAGGCCGGATAGCGAAAGCTGTCCGGCCTTTGTGCTTGTCCGGGGAATCATCTATAGTGAAGCAAAAGATATCAAGGAGGCCGATATGAAACTGACACTCGAAGATCTCACGTGGTATGTCCGAGGTGAACATGAAGCGTTGCCGGAGGGGTTTAAGCTTTTGGCCAAAGCCGGGGCGGACTATTTTGTCACGCCGGCGGAGGGCGAGGTCTATGCCGATGCGGTGTTCGGTTATGTTGAAGTGGAAGGGGACTTCGTTTTTAGGGCGGAGGTATCGCTTGAGATGGTGTCGACATATGATGCGGCGGTGCTTTTGGCCATGGATCATGAGCGTTTATGGGCCAAAGCCTGCTTCGAGCTGACCGACCTGGGCTATCCGGCCGTCGTCACTGTGTTTACCGATGAGCGCTCGGATGATGCCAACGGCGTGAAGATCGACGGCGATACGGTTTGGTTGCAGTTGGCCCGGAAGAATGACGAGTTCGCGATCCACTATTCACGAGATGGCGAGACGTTCCACATGGCCAGGTACGGCTGGCTCCCTATGGCTGAAAAACTGAAGGTGGGCGTCGAAGCACAGTCCCCGACCGGGTCGGGTGGCTGGCGCATCTTCAGGCACGTTACGCTGGAAAGAAAGACTTTGGCCGACATTAGAGACGGCAACCGTTAGCCCTTACTTGTAAGTCGCGGGTGCGAAGAGGATGAGGACAGGGTAAATTTCCAGACGGCCCATGACCATTGATAAGGACATGATGAGTTTGGCCAGCGGGTGGAGCTCGCTGTAGGCCGGGCCCGGGCCCAGGAGGTCCAGGCCGTTGCCGATGTTGTTCAAGGTGGCGATGACCGCGCTGAAGGCGGCACTGAAACTGCGGGTGAAGGGGCTCAGCACGAGCAGGAGCACGAGGAACACGGAGAAGTAGGTCACGACATAGTAAAGGATGGCGCGCTGGGCTTTTTCGTCGAGCTTTTTACCTTCGAAGCGGACGGGTACGCTCCGGCTGGGATTGATCATGTGGCGGATTTCCTGGCGCACGGTTTTGGCCAAAACCGCGATCCTGGCGATCTTCAGACCACTTGAGGTGGAGCCCGACATGCCGCCGCTGAACATGAGAATCAAGAGGATAACGTGGGTCAGAATGGGCCAGGTGTGGAAGTTGACCGTCGTGTAGGCGGTGGTTGAAATGACCGAGCTGACCGTGAAGAAGGCATCGCGGAGCATACGCGGCAGATTGCCATAGGCCAGCCAGAGCTGGAAGGTGATTACACTGACCGCAACGACGACGAAGCCGAGGTACCACTTCAGCTCTTCGCTTTTGAACACCTGGCGCGTCTTCCCCACGACGACGAGATAAAAGAAGTTGAAACTCATACCGAAAACCAGCATCCCGATCGCCATGACCAAGTGGATGTAGCTGCTGCTGTCCGTGGACAGGTGAAAGCCCGGGATAGCAAAGCCGCCGGTACCTGCCGCACCGAAGGCCAGCAGTATGGCTTCGAAAAAGGGAATGCGGCCGAGGCGCAGGAGGAAGACGAGCAGTACGGTCATACTTATATAGACGATATAGAGTAGATGAATTGAACTGCTGACGCGGGACTCGACTTTGCCGGTATTCGGGCCGGGGAGCTCCGCGCGCATGATGTGAATGCCTTTGGAGCCGAAGTTCGGCAAGAACTGCAGGACGAAGATCAGCATACCCATACCGCCCACCAAGAGCGTGAAACTGCGCCAGAACAGGAGTGACGCCGAGAGGGTCCCCCCGTCTCCCAGCACGCTGGCGCCGGTGGTAGTAAAGCCGCTGGTGGATTCGAATATGGCGTCGACGATGGAGGGCACCTGGCCGCTG
>CAZJTS010000019.1:0-19109 GCA_964548975.1 uncultured Fastidiosipila sp. | reverse complement strand
GGTGAATATAAACTCAGTTGGATTATTCTGGTGCTCGCCTTTCCCCTGGTCGGCGGCGTCCTTTATGTGCTCTTAAGTACCAATATTTTCTCAAGGAAACTCCATAAACGCCTGGAAGAGAGCCTCTTCGTGATTCGTCCGCTCAGACGGAGCAGATCGCCGATCTACAAGGCTTTGGCCAAAGTCCACAACGGGCAAAACACCCTGGCGACCTATATCAACGAGACCAGCGGTTACCCCTTATACCTCGACGGCGATGCCCATTATCTGGCCGACGGGCAGGTGATGTTGGATCATATGCTGGAAGCGATGGAGGGGGCGAAGGATTATATCTTCCTTGAGTTCTTTATCGTCAGCAATGATTCGATGCTGGATCAGATTCTGGAGGTCCTGACGCGCAAGGTCGCGGAAGGCGTTGAAGTCCTCTTCCTCTATGACGATATGGGCAGTATGTTCCGTTTACCACAGAACTTCCCCGAGTTGCTGGAGGAGATGGGCATTCGCTGCCGGCGTTTCAATCATCTGGTGCCGGTTGTCAGCACGCAGTTCAATAACCGTGATCACAGGAAAATTGTGGTGGTGGACGGCCAGGTTGCGTACACCGGCGGGATCAACCTGGCGGATGAATACATCAATGTTAAGCCGCGCTTTGGCCATTGGAAAGACAGTGGTCTGGTCTATAACGGTGAAGCGGCCTGGGCGACGGCCTTGATGTTTCTGGAGTTGTGGATCGCGACCGGCGGGGAGGGGCGGCCGGAGCGCGAAGCGATTGTGCGCTACTGTCCCGATCCGGCGTTCCTCGAAATGAAGGAGGAAGTCTCTGAAGAGGCGCTGAATACGACCGGTTTCATTCAGCCTTATGGCGACAGCCCCTTCGACAATGTTTACATCGGCCGCATGGTTTATAACAAGTTGATTTACTACGCCGACCACTATCTCTATATTACGACGCCGTACCTGATTTTGGACGAGGAAATGGTCCAGTCGATCTGCCAGGCCGCCCAGAGCGGGGTGGATGTGAGAATAATCACGCCACATATCTGGGACAAAGCCTATGTCAGAATCGTGTCCAGATCTTACTACGAGCAGTTCATTCGCGCGGGGGTGAGGATTTTCGAGTACACGCCCGGCTTCATTCACTCGAAAACACTGGTGACCGACGACGAGACGGCGGTGGTCGGGACGATTAATTTCGACTATCGGAGCCTCTATCTGCATTTCGAAGACGCGGTGGTAGTCTATAATCAGAAGTGTGTTCAGGAGGTAAAGGCGGATTTTCTGGCGACTCAGGCGGAGAGTCAGGCGATTGCCCTGGAGGACTGCAAGCTGAGCCTGCCCAAGCGCCTCTTCGCGCTGATTCTGCGTTTGTTCTCACCCCTGATGTAGAGGAGTACTATGGCCAAAGTCGGGTATAAAAGACAATCAAGAAGGACAGTTTTACAGCCGGTCCTGTGTCTTTTCCTGCTGCTCCTTGTGATTTTAACCCCGCTCGGCTCCGTACAGGCGCAGAATCCGGTGGCGGAACAGCCGCTCTTCAGGTATACGGATTACATCCAGCATGCGCTGCTGAAGCGCGACGGGACCATCGAGGTCAAAGCCCAGATTGACATCACATTTAATAGAGATGGCAGTACCTTTGCTTTTGAGATTCCTTATGGGGACCGGCAGAGTGTGGCCCTGACGGATTTGCGTTTCGGTGAAATTGCGGAGGACCTTCGCGGCATGAATTACCTTGGCACGCAGGTGACCGGTGAGATTACCGAGCGGACATCGGTGGGCAGTTACAGAGTGACCGACCGAGGAACTGCATTACATATTCAAATGGTCGCAGCGGTGCCGCGCGACGGCGAACGGCGGCTTCTGGTGAGTTATACGGTTTTTCAGGCGGCGAGACGCTATCGGGATGTCGGAGAAGTCAATTTCCTAATGCTGAACGGCAGGCAGAATTTCGGGATCGAAAAGCTGCATTTATCCGTCAATGTAGAGTCATCAATACTGGATATTGAGCGCGGTCGCTATCGCCTGTTCGAGCGCAATAACCTCCCCACCACAGACCCCTATCTCATACCACAGAAGGCAGGAACACACCTGACCAGCCTCCGTGTTCCCGACGAAACGGGGGTCACTTTGACGCATGATGCGTGGCTCTATCAGGCGGAATTTTTGCCGGTGCGTACACGCATGCGGGCGCGAATTATTCTGCCGTCGGTGTGGCTTGCGAGGACGCGTTTCGATGATTCCGTTGAGGGTGATCAGTTTGAGCGAATTTTGGAGGAAGAAGAGACTTATGAGAGGCAGATCCGGACGCGCTATCAATATCAGGTGGTGATCAATCGACTGCTGATTCTACTGACTCTACTGGCACTGATTCTCTTAATGTATTTTCAGCGCACTTATCTTTTCCAGCGCTATCGGAAGAACCTCAGCAAGGTATCCGCATTGCCCGAGATCTATGCGCCGGGCTTGATTGCATATTTTCAGTCCGGCAAGCTGGATGGCCGGGTGATTCTGTCGACTGTGTATCGACTGACCTATCTCGGCTACCTCGAGCTCGACGATCTGGAGATCAGCCGGGTCGATGAACGCCTGACGCCGGACAACAGCAACTTGAGACCTTACGAGATCTCCATCCTCCACCTGATCTGGAATCTGATGGACGGGGAGATTTCCCTGACTTTGCACGAGCTCGACAAAAGCGTTCAGGAACTCGAGTCCGTTGACCTGATGTCACTCAACCGGATCCGCAATCTCCTGGAGGCGGAACTCATGATGCTGGGGTTGATTGATCTCCCCGGCGATCGCCAACCGGGCATGGCCGAACTGCTGATCGGGATTGCTTACCTGCTCTTCGCCGGCTCGATGATGATCATCGGCTCCTACTACATCCCGCTGATCTTGCTGATCCCCGCGCTGGTCTTCATCTATCTGGCTTCCAGGACAGGGCGCTATACGGCCAAAGGCCGGGACCTGATCAAGAATATCCAAGCCTATGCGGACTACCTGAGCGACATTGATCGCCAGGGACTTACACCGCAGGCGTTAAGAGAAACCTTGGATTATCACTTCTATTTCTCCGTGGCCTTGGGGGTGGAAAAGCCTTTCCTTACAGGTCTGCGTTACGTTATGAATCTGGAGACCATCATCTATACGGACCTTCTGCCGCGCTATGGCTTCGGCAAACTCCAAACAGTCCTGGAGACCTATCTGGATCGCAAAGGCCATGTCAATGCCCGTTATGTAAGGATGGTTTTCGTCTATGTGGATCGTCAGATCGGCCAGAAAATCTCGGAAATCCAGTCCGCAATCATCAGGCTGCGCTTGCGCCGCCTGCCGGATCTGCGGCAGATTGAAGAAGAACTTGATGAAGCTTAAGTGGAATTTCTTCCGCACTCTGTCACGTGCGTCAGACAAAATTTCTCCGCAGAAGGTAAACTGAATTATAGGTTAAAACAGTTCGACGGTCCCGGGAAAAGGACCAATTGTCTAAAAGACCTATGCTATAATTAACAACATGAATTGAGACAAATGAGCGGGCTCATGGGAGGACATATGGCTAAGCAAACCAGACTTGCGACAACAATCACAACGCAGTTTTTGCAGCACCAGGGTGCGGCAGATGCTTTTTATTTAGACGGGAGACTCAGTGCTCCGCAGAAGTTCCGATCGAAAGATATTACACTGGACAGAACCGATGAAGGCTTTTATTTCGCCATCTTCGCCTCTACTGATCTGAGTCGTGAATCCAATCGGACCTATCAGCAGAAGAAGAGAAGTCTCGACCGCATCACCGAGCTGATCAAGGACGAAGGCCGGGGAAATATCGATTCGGCGATTAACGACATGGCCGAGAATTCCGTCCACGTCACCGGTCGGCTCAGCCTGGCGGACTCCTCCACCAGACATCCTTACTACGCAGGTGTGCTGGTCAGAGATGCCGAGATGGCCGCAGTCACGATGGCTTCAGGTCTGGCCTACCTCTATAGAGATGACACCTTATATCCGCTCACCCAGGATGATTTCCCGCTAGATGCTGTCGATGCGTCCGGCCGTACCGTAGATAATTTCGATATCTATGGCGCGGGTAAAGCCGGCACCATCCGCTACTCAAATATTTCGCAGATCCAGGTCGATGACTGCATCATTCTCTGCACAAGGGAAGTGATGGAGTCGATCGGACAGTCGGGTATGCTGGAATTGTTGGACAAAGCCTATGATCAGCAGGAAGCCGCAGAACTTGTCTCTGAACACATGGCCGACCATCTGCCGGATACGCCCTTCCAATTCCTGATGAGTTTCGTCGAAGATATTTTCCAGACCCCTCGGGGACGGAGAAGATCCGATTCCTCGGCTGCGCAACGCCAGGCGGGCGCATCGATCTCCGAAACCGCAATGACCGATGAGACCACCCGTTTCGATCCGAAAGCCATTAGCCCATACTCTGCGGTCGCCGCGGGTCTGGTCAAAGATGAGCCCGTGGTCGGTCCCGATGAAGTTGGCCCCGGTGAGGAAATAGAGCGAGATGTCTTCTACTCCAGACCCGAAGATGAACATCAGCCGACTGACGAAAGCGATCAGCCGGTGGGAACTGTTTATGATGAGCACCCGGAAGACTCGTCTGAGTCTGAGGAGGGCTATGAACCGGATCGTACATCAGATACGGGCCGTTTCGATACCAGAGAGACAGGCTTCGTAGAGGAGACCCAGCCTTTGGCCGGCGCTGCCGGATCCGTCTTCTCCGACTCCGTCGACCCGGAAGCTGGGGAAGATCCGGACCTGAGAACCGGTGAACACCGGCTCTACGCACAGCAGGAAGATATCGACCTGCCTTATGAGGATCAGCGAGTGGAAGAGCCGCCGGTCTCTCAGCCTCAGCCGGTGATGTCTCCGGCCGAAAGCCTCAGACGTGAACTGCCTGAAGAAGAGAACGCTTGGGATGAAGACGGAATCGATGCAGGTGGTCCCGACAATCGTCGTGGCAAAATTCTGCTCACCGTTCTGATCATCCTGCTCCTGGCGCTCGTCTTCGTAGGCATCGCCTACCTCCTGAACCGCAGAGGTGATGATACACCGGTCGGTACAGGTACCGGCGTGACCACTGAAAACGTCCAGACAGATGTGACGGATTCAACAACGAGCACAGAAGAGACGACTACAGCGCCGACCACCGAGCCGACGACCGAAGCAACAACTACCGTGCCTACGACTACGCTCGAGGATGGCCTGTCCGCAGGTGCTAATGGCGGTACATTCCCGTCCACCTATGACGTCGTCAGCGGTGACAACTTCATCCGGATCATCAATAGTGTTTACGAAGATTACAATACGGAAGGGATGAGCCAGTCGACCTTGAATGAACTGATTGAGCTCTTTGTCGAGGAGAACCCCGACACGATCACCGGTTCCGTTGAGAACAACAATGTCATGATCTATGCCGGAACGACGATCAATGTGCCGGATCCTTCGAACATTTTGGACGTGATCGAGGAGTAGTCTCTCGCAACCTAGCTAAGCAATGCGCTCCGGTCTCGGTTTGAGGTCGGAGCTTTTTCGTATGAAAGGACCCCTATGGATTATCGCATCATATCGTTGGAGCTTTATATACGCCTACCCGATGCCCATTCGCTTAAGGACAAGAGAAGAGTCAGACAGGCTCTGACACAGCGCTTGCAGAACCGTTGGCATCTGTCTGTTTTGGAGGCAGGGAGTCAGGAGCAGTGGCAGACCTTGGAACTGGTGGTCGTGAAAGCAGCGGCCTCCGAGTCTTCAGCGCAAAATACCGGCCAGGCCTTAATAGATTTTGTGGATGAACTCCTCCTGGGTGAAGGGGAGCTCATCGATTATCATTTGGAAATTCTTTAATTCACAGGGTTTAGCTTGACCAGCCTACTTTCACCGGATTGGAAGATGACTTCGCCCAAGCCCAGAAGTGTCTCTTCGGCGATGCCGGGGAATTTGATGCGCTCCAGTTCGCCGATGACCAGATATTCGACCTTGTGCTCGCGGATGAAATCCTGAAGTCGCATCGGATTACGCGCTTCATAGAAGTCGCGGATCTCCGCCTGGAGCGGTGCCACGATATCCTGATAGGCATTCGGAACATTCTTAGAGGTGCGCCAGAGCCACTCATGCGTCTGCCAACCGAGCACGGTGGGAAGGCCGGTATAAGCGGATAAGGAGTTGAAGTCCGAGTAGGAATCCCCGAACGCTTCAAGTACGACCGGTTGGCCTTCAATGTGTTCGTTCAGGTAGTCGATCAGAGCAAGGCGATGAGCCAGCTCGTGGTAACCGCCTTCGGGGTCTTCGGTGAAAATCGTGCCGAGATAGCGGTCGCCGGCAAGCCCCTCGGCACTCTCTCTTGAGAGATCGCCGTACCAGCTCTTGAGCTCAGGCGTATAGGAGAAGGGGATGAACAGCAGAAGGGTGACGACCAGACCACCGACCAGGGCGGGCAGGCGCCATTCATCTCGACGAGCCAGAGAGCGTTTGCCCTGAAAGCGGCGAGGCATGTCCAGGATCTGTTCTGTTGTCTGGTCTGAAGTGACCCGGGCTTTGGCCATGGAAGGCAACATGCGCTGCATCAGGACGCCCCAGGTGTAGGCGGCCGTGAGACTCAGCAGGACGAAACTCTGATACGTAAACTTAAACATGGTGTTCGCGCGGCTGAAGCTACCTTCGTAGATATCTCGCACGTAGAGTAGCTCCGGGGCGAGGATCAGCCCGAGACCGCAGAGAATGAGAACCAGAATGAAGGTGTCGGCCAGGTTTTGGGAGAGTAAGCGCACGGGCAGTGAGGCGCCTCGCGGTTCGCTCAAGCTGCCGTCGCGTTTCTTACTATAAAAGAAGTAAATGCAGTAGATCACCGCGACCAGCACATGGAATAACCAGAGGATGAAGAGAGCGTAGAGGCCGCTGCGGTTTTCGGTGGGGACGAGAGTTTTCGCCATCGGATCGAAGCCGCTGTTGAAGGGGAGCGCTGTGAGGTGACTTATAAGGAAGAGGGTGGCCAAAGCGAAGCCTGTCGATGTCGCCGGGGCCTTCCGGAACCTCAGGGCGATATAGCTTGCCACTACAGCGATGCCGAAACAGAGGAGCTGTAAATAGGCATTGGACACCAGCAGGAATGGCATGAACACGAGGGCGAGTTGGCCCAGGAAAATCAGATAGCTTGAGGGTTTGCCGAGACTCCGGGCGCTGCGGACGTGACTCAGATAAAGCACAATGAGCGAGACGACAGTATAGATAACGTAGTCCCAGTAATTGGCCATAGCAGAGATGCCGAGCAGAATTCCGCAGACGATCAGTTCGGGCGAGAGGGGTTCATTCGTGAGGGGATTGCCATAGCTCGGCTTGTAGTGTGGCGTCTGGACGATCGGTTGATTCGCGCCCAGGTCCAGTGGGCGTTGGGGATCGCGGATTGCCGGTCGGCCGCTGTTTCTGCGCATCGCCCAGGCGAGCAGTACGGCGAGGAGAAGCAGGACAATACTGAGATTGATCATATGGGCATGGAGATCCGCGACGAGATAGGAATAGAAGGGGAATTCGTGGATGGTTCGGTCGACGGATTCAGGGTTGTAGCCTATAAAACGGGTGGAATCCGAGAAGTAAAAGTCCCCCAGCTTACCAACATTGACACCGCTCCGTGCCAGAAAGCGCACCAGGAAATTGCCCGGGCGTCCCGTCCCGTAGAAGAACGCGTGACTGTTACCGCCCAGCGTGACCAGACCTGCACCGAGGAGTCCGCCGACAGTAGGGATAACTGTGCTCCGAACACGGCGATAATTCAGCCGGTTTTTCCAGGGCTTTGCGGCTTCACCGGCGATTTCGGCGGAGAGATCCACTATTTTGTAATCCTTCAGCCGCTGAAGCAGTAGGTCTCTGACGAGGGTGAAAGACAGTAAGAAAGTCAGTGCAAAACTGGCGGCGATGCTGAGATTATAGGCGATGGCGGGCGCGACCCCGGAGAGCTTAGTGATGAATGAGAAGAGGTATTGGCCGAAATAATAGTAGTTGATGCTGTGCCCTGCGAACCACATGTCGACGGCGGGGAGGGTCTCGCTTCTCTGAAGCGACATCAGGAAGCCGTAGTCCATGAATTTCTCGAGGCCGTAGATCTCCGGCCGGTGACTTCTGAGGTAAGCCCAGAAGAGGAAGGCGGCGAGGAAGAGCCCCGTTTCCGCCAGGCGAATGGGGAGTTGGCGTTTCAGCGGAGTCTGATTGGAGCTTACCCACCGGGTTTTGGCCAAAACAAAGGGCAGACCCAAGATCAGCACAAGCAGGAGGACAATCAGGACAGGCTGCTGAAAGAGGGGCAGGCCGAAATGGGCCAGCGTCCAGACCAGGAAAGCAGGCAGCAGGAGGCCGGTCAGGAGGGCATAGGTCCAGCCGCCGTCGGGGCTGTCCGGGAAGAGGCGGGAGGTCAGGGGTAAGCCCGCCAGACCGAAAAGAATGAAGAGTAAACACCAGATAAGAAAGGCCGCCAGATCCGGCCCTGAGAGGAACAGCGGGCTGAGCGCCAGGGGCAGGAAAAATATGCTAAGAGAAATAATCCACGTGGGTCGGGGAGTGGTCATATGTGCTCTCCTTAAATGCTTTAGCGCTTCCAGGAGCGCCTTCAGATATGCCTATTATTATATAGCAAGGCGACTTCGTGGCAGTCCATTAAGGATCGCCTGTGCTATAATTACGCATGAATTTTTATGCTTTGAAGAGGGAAGTCAATGGTTAAGTTTGGTCTGAACGAGATACGTGAAATGTATCTGAAATTTTTTGAAGAAAAGGGGCATTTGCGCCTCCCCAGTTTCTCACTGGTACCGAAGAACGACCCATCGATCCTCCTGGTGAACGCCGGGATGACGCCGATGAAGCCGTATTTTACCGGGAGTGAGAAGCCGCCTGCGAAGCGCATCACCAACTGCCAGAAGTGCATCCGGACCGGCGACATTGAGAATGTCGGTTACACCGATCGTCACGGCACCTTCTTCGAGATGTTGGGTAATTTTTCTTTCGGCGATTATTTCAAAGCCGAGATGATCCCCTGGATCTGGGAGTTCTGTACCGAGGTCCTAAAGCTCGAGCCGGATCGTATGTACCCTTCCGTCTATGAAGAAGATGACGAGGCCTATAATATTTGGCGCGACAAAGTCGGGGTGCCTGAAGAGCGGATTTATCGTTTCGGTAAGGAAGATAATTTCTGGGAGCACGGCACCGGCCCTTGCGGCCCTTCCTCGGAAGTCTATTACGACCGCGGCGAAAAGTACGGTTGCGGCAATGTCGACTGTGCCCCGGGCTGCGAATGCGATCGTTTCGTTGAATTCTGGAACTCCGTCTTTACGCAGTTCGATCGTCTGGAGGACGGCTCTTACGTCCAACTCTCGCAGAAGAACATCGATACGGGTGTCGGCCTGGAGCGCCTGGCCAGCATCTGTCAGGATGTGGGCTTCTTCGAGATCGACACGATACGTTCAATTCTGGACAAGGTCTGTGCTTTGGCCAAAGTCAAGTATGGCGAAAACCGCAAAACGGACATCTCGATCCGCATCATTACCGACCACATCCGCTCCACCGTGATGATGGTTGCAGACGGCATTACGCCTTCGAACAGCGGGCGCGGTTATGTCCTGCGCCGCCTGATGCGCCGCGCAGTGCGGAACGGCCGTCAGCTCGGGATCGAGGGGCCTTTCCTGACCGATATCGCCGAAGAGGTGATTGCTCAGTCCGGAGATGCTTATCCCGAACTGGTCGAGCACGAAGCCTTTATCATGAATACCATCCGCAATGAGGAATCGACCTTCGACCGGACGTTGACTCAGGGCAATCATCTCCTGGCAGATTATATGGCCAAAGCCGAGGCTCAGGGCGTCAGCGAACTGGATGCGGCAGACGTCTTCCGACTTCACGACACGTACGGTTTCCCTGTGGATCTCACCAAAGAAATTGCCGCCGAGGTCGGGTTGACGGTCGATGAAGCGGGTTTTGGCCGGCTCATGGAAGAGCAGCGCCGCAGAGCCCAGGAAAATACGCGTCAGAACGTGAAGACCGCCTGGGGTGGCCTTGCCTTGCCGGAGGAGTTGAATAATGCGCCGAAGACCGAGTTCACCGGCTACGATACACTGAGCGGTGATGCAAAATTACTCTATCTCGTGTCGGAAGACCCGGAGACGAATGAGCTCAGGACTGTGGATTCGCTCGGCGAAGGCGATCACTTCCTGTTGGTCACGGATCGGACGCCTTTCTACGCCCAGGGGGGCGGCCAGGCGGCTGATTTCGGGACGCTGAGTCAGGGCACGGATGTCGATGCGAAGATTGAATCGGTGACGAAAACCGCCGGTGGCATCTATCTCCATCAGGGTGTGGTGGAGCGCGGTGTGCTCAAAGCCGGCGATGAAGTGTCCATGGAAGTGGACAAGACGAATCGCCTGGCTACCGCCAGAAATCACACGGCGACCCATCTTTTGCATAAGGCATTGCGGGATGTCCTGGGTGAGCATGTTACGCAGGCAGGTTCTGAAGTCAACGCGGAAAGACTGCGCTTCGACTTCAATCACTTCAGCTCACTGTCTACTGAAGAACTCGATCAGATCGAGCAGGAAGTCAATGAAGCCATCCTCGAGGACTACGAGGTCACAACCCGGCTGATGTCCGTGAGTGATGCGAAAGACGCTGGCGCGATGGCGCTCTTCGATGAGAAATACGGCGATGCGGTTCGCGTAGTCTCCTGCGGGGACTTCTCGATGGAGCTTTGCGGCGGCACGCATCTAAAGCACACCTCCCAGGCAGGGAGTTTCCGTCTCCTGTCCGAAGCCTCGGTTGCGGCGGGTGTCAGACGTGTTGAAGCAGTGACCGGACGACAGGCTCTTGAATTGGCTGTCGAGGAAAGGGAACTGGTTCGCGATCTGAGCGGTATTCTGAAGAGTCAGCCGACTGAGCTTGAAGGCCGCGTGAATAACCTCGTGCGAGAGAACAGAGAGCTGAGCCGTGAACTGCAGAACTTGGTGTCTGCTCAGGCCCGGGAGCAGACCGCCGGCCTGACGGATCAGGCGGAGGTGATCAATGGCATCAATGTTGTGGTCGCCGAAGTCGAAGCGTCTGATATCGATCAGCTGCGTGAGCTCGGCGATGATCTCCGGAGCCGTATGGAACCGTCGGTGGTGGTTCTTGCCCGCCAGGCAGACGGTAAGCTGAATTTCCTAGTCATGGCATCGAAGGATGCAGTGGCTGCCGGCGCGCATGCCGGAACCATAGTCAAAGCAACCGCTCAGGCAGCGGGTGGCGGCGGCGGTGGGCGCCCCGATATGGCGCAGGCCGGTGGTCGTAATGTGGACTTGCTGCCCGAAGCTTTGAAAACCGCCCGCCAAGTCATTAGAGACTTGCTGGAACCCCGTTAAAGGAGGCACTTATGAAGGATTCCGATTGCATTTTCTGTAAGCTGGCCCATGGTGACATCCCGACCCAGATGGTTTATGAGGACGAGAGGATCGTCTGCTTCAAGGACCAGAGTCCTCAGGCGGATGTTCACGCACTGATCGTACCCAAGCATCACTACCGTGATCTTATCGAACTGGCAGCCGGTGATCCGGCGGACAGTCAGGCGATTTTCGCCGCGATCCCCGAGATCGCATTCAAGCTCGGCATCGGCGATGCCGGCTTTCGCCTGATCAATAATTGTGGTCAGGGTGCCGGCCAAAGCGTATTTCACGTACATTTCCACCTGCTTTCGGACGTCGAAAAGCTGAAAGAAAAGCTCGTGTAATTCTGGTTTTTCTTAAACAACAAAAAAAGTATTCACTTTGCGGTGAATACCTTTTTGCGTTAGTTCAATACAAATTCCAGTAATTGATCCGTCTCATCATAAACCAGTTTGAGGCGGAAGAAGGGGACATCCTCAAGTAGCAGAGGTAGGAAGATTCTATCACCTGCCCAGAGGTCCAGATCCATAAGCTCTTCTTCAGGTATCCAGGCCAGGATGCCTTCATCACAAGCGGACACTTCTCGCGAACTTACTTCGGCGGTGAATACCATAATATATTCCGGTGCTTTGTCGTGATAGAGGAAGGTCAGCATGCCTCTGGCGACGAGTTCTTGGGGTTCGAGGTCGGTTTCTTCGAGGATTTCCCTTTTGGCCGCTTCGTCAGGTGATTCACCGGGAAAGAATTTGCCGCCTACTCCGATCCATTTGCCGTGATTGACATCCTGGGCCTTGAGCGTGCGGTGCATCATCAGCCAGTCGTTCCCGTTACGGAGATAGCAGACGGTCGAGAGGATCATACCGCCTTTGATACCTGCTGATAGGCTCTACCGGCGAGCAGTTCTTCCAGGGTGCAGCAGTGATGTTCCGCGTTGGCAATAGCCTCCAGTGAAAGGGAAGAGAAGAGCTCCTGCTCAATCGCTTCGACTTTGATCAGTGCCTGCCGGAGCGTGCACGCGTCTTTGAGCTCCACGAAGTGGCAATCGCCGCCGAAGAGCCTGCAGCTCTCGGCATTATTCTCAGGCTCCTGCGAAGCTGTGATGATGTCATAGACAGAGATCTCTGAGGCGGATTTTGACAAGGCGAAACCGCCATTTTTGCCTCTATGGATATCGAGCAGATCTTTGGTGGCTAAAAGATGCGATATCTTCTGAAAATACTTCAAAGGGATATCGCAAGCAGCGCTGATTTTGCGCGCATTATTGATACCGTCCTCACGGGCGAGGAAAATCATCGTGCGTAACGCATACTCGGTTGTCTTACTAAGCTTCATTTAATCACCATTTCTATGCATGATCTTTTCTGATGATCCTGAATAATGTGATCATCGGTTTAACGTCGCGCGGGGTCTGATTCCACGACAAGTAGAATATTTGCGAACTCGCCTTGGATTATAACAAAATGTTAAGAAAATGCAAATTAACTGAGTATTTTCTCAACATACCGCTCAGATTATAGCAAATTCTCAGGGGAATTAATTTCCAACGGATCCGGAAACGACTAGGAATCTTCACGTAAGAAGACAATTTTCGGCAGTGGAGATTCGTTACTGCACATTCCCGGTGAGCCTGTATAATCTGATGATGTATAGCCATCTCTGATCGACAATCGTTTCGACAGAGTCCCTCGTAACGACATTAGAGAATGCCCGAATTATAGATGAAGGCTGAAACGCTGTCTACGAGAGAATAGAAAGCATAAAGAGGTATAAAACAATGCTAAAGAAATTTTGGCACAAGGCAAGTGCTTTGCTGCTAACCGGGGCCATGGTCTTCGCGCTCGCTGCCTGCTCCGATCCCACGAATCCGTCAACATTGCCGGAGGGAGAGACTACCGTTCCGCCGATGACCGACACGACTAATGGCGGTGAAACTGCGGGAACTGACGAAACCGATCCGGGAAGTGCCGGCGAGTCAATAGTCAATATCGGTATGACCTATTCCATTACCAGCATGAACCCCCTGTTGATTGATGCTTCCGAGTCCATGAAGTATGCGGTAGGCATGTCCTATTTGCCACTGGTCGAGATCAATAGCGATATGGAATTCGCCGGTGTTTTGGCAGAAGAATTCTCCGTCAATGACGACGGTACGCTCTTCACGGTTAAGCTCAGAGAAGATGCGACCTGGTCTGACGGGGAAGCGATTACCGTAGATGATGTCATCTTTACGATCCTGCGTATGACTTCCAAGGCGGTGTCCAATGTCTCGATGGCCGGTTATGCAAACTTAAAAGGCTTCGATGATAGCGGTCAGGTCGCCGATGATGCCACCGAAGTTGAGGGTCTGGTGAAAGTCGATGACTACACACTGGAGTTCCATGCGGACGTTCCTATGAGTTTGGAAACATTCAATTACAACTTCCTGTGCTACATCAATCCCATCCCTGAGCACATCTTCAAGGATGAAACATCCGCCAACCTGGCCACATCCGACTATTTCCTACAGCCGGAAGTGATCAGCGGACCTTATCGCACAACAGCCGCGGACGTTGCACATAATGTCAGCTATGAGAAGAATGTCGATTACTTCATGGGTGAACCTCAGATCGACAAACTGAACATTCTGATCCGTACATCGAGTCAGCTCTATTCCGGACTTGCTTCCGGTGAGATTGATTTCGTCCAGCAGACCACGGGTGTCTTTGCCGTTGAGGATATTCCCTCTGTGGAGAGCCTGGATAATGCTGAAGAGCATTTCGGTGATCCTGTAACCTCGGTTTTGACCTTCATCAACAACGAATCCGTTCCCGATAAGCGCGTGCGTCAGGCGATCCTGGCCGCGATCGACCGTGAGCTTCTGGTCGAGACCTACTTGAAGGGCAAGGGTGAAGTGGTTGACGGTTTCCAGACTTCTGCAAGTCCTTATTTTGATGCTGATCTGGCTGTGACCGCTTATGATCCGGATCGGGCAAGAGAACTCCTTGCCGATGCGGAATGGAATCAGAGTCAGCCTTTGATCTTCAAGATCGATTCGGGTGATGGTACCTACATGCAGGCCGCAGAAGTTATTGTCGCACAGCTCGCAGAAGTCGGCATCAACGTTCAGCTTCAGACCGTGAACTTCAATCAGCTGCTGACTGATGCCACGAATCATGATTTTGACATGATGGCTCTCCAGTATACGATGGCACCGGTTGCCCCGGCGCTGGATATTCAGTGGCTGACATTCAATACCGGTTGGCCAAACTACAATAATCCGGAAGTGGACGAACTCGTGAATGAGGCCGCCCTCGTCAGTGAAGACGTGCCCAGATTGACCGAGATCTATGGTAAAATCAATGAATGGATGCAAGAGGATGTACCTATCTTCAGCTCCTACGTCCTGAGCCCTGTCGGTGCGGTATCTAACCGTCTCGAGAATGCGGTGCCCTCTGTGTATGGTAGCTTTACCAACATTCATGAATGGGACGTGACAGACTAGAAACTTTAGCCGGGTGTCTCCTCAGAGGCACCCCGGCTTATCCAAAAATCAGAAAGGTTGGAGTTTGGTGGAATCATTACTTGATGTGCGAAATCTCCGAACCACTTTCAGCAGTGACTGGGGGACAAAGGAGGCGCTCGATGGCGTCTCTTTCACTGTCTCTCCGAAGGAGATTCTCTGTATCGTCGGTGAATCCGGCAGTGGCAAAAGTGTTACCGCCCTTTCCTTGATGGGTCTTCTTCCCAGAAACGGCAAGGTCCTGGAAGGTGAAGCGTTATTCGAAGGGCGGGACCTGCTGCGCATGAGCGAACGCCAATTGGATCGGATCCGCGGCGGCGACATGGCCATGATCTTTCAGGATGCGATCTCCTCGCTCAATCCCGTATTTACCATCGGTAATCAATTAGTCGAAGCGGTCAGAGCCCATCGCAGAGTGAGTCAGGCGCAGGCGAAAAAAGAGGCCATCGCGCTTCTGGATCGCGTGGGTCTGCCTGATGCTGACGAGATGATGGAGCGTTATCCATACGCCTTGTCCGGCGGCATGCGGCAACGGGTGATGATCGCCATGGCTTTGGCCGGCAAACCGAAACTCCTGATCGCCGATGAGCCGACGACCGCTCTCGACGTCACCATCCAGGCCCAGATCATGAAGCTTCTGCGCGAACTGACAATTGAAACGGACCTCTCCGTTATCCTGATCACCCATGATATTGGCCTGGTCGCTCAGATGGCAGACCGCGTACTGGTTATGTACGCCGGCCAAATTGTAGAGCAGTCGGACGTCCACGTGCTATTCGACAGCCCGGATCATCCCTATACACAGGGGTTGATGCACGCTGTGCCTTCCATCTATGACAACAAAGAACGCCGCCTCGCGGCCATCCCGGGCAGTGTGCCGGAGAATTATGAGCATATCGACGGCTGCCGTTTTGCGAGCCGCTGTGACCATTATGTTGAGGCCTGTGATCTCCCTCAGGAGCTGGTAGCTGTTACGGATGCGGAGATGAAACAAGCCTTCCCGCATTGCGTTCGCTGCCATCGAGCGGTAAAGCATGAATTGCCGGCCTATCAGCCGATTGACGTCAGTATTGAGAGAGGCAGTGTCCGCCAGGTCATCGCCCCGGAAGTTCGGGAGGATAGAGCATGAGTGAAGCGAATGTCCTCCTGCGGGTGGAGAATCTTACGAAACATTATCCGGCGCACAGCCAAGGGCTTTGGCCGGTGAAGGAAGTCGTCCACGCCGTCGACTCGGTGAGTTTCGAGATCTACGAAGGTGAAACCCTGGGCTTAGTCGGTGAATCGGGATCCGGCAAGTCCACGGTCGGCCGCCAACTTGTGGCGCTGGAAAAACCGACTGAAGGCAAAATCTTCTATCGCGGCAAAGATATCGTGCAGATGAGCTCGTCCGAGATCAAGCAGATCCGCCGCGAAATTCAGATGGTGTTCCAGGATCCGAACTCCTCACTGAATCCCCGCAAGCATATTCGGGAGATTCTCGCAGAGCCCATGCTCCACCATCAGCTGGTGGACAAAAAGAATGTCGACCAGGAAGTCTACCGCCTCCTGGAACTTGTCGGCCTGCCCAAAAACAGCCTCGGTCGTTACCCTTATGAATTCTCCGGCGGGCAGCGCCAGCGCCTCGGCATCGCCAAAGCCCTGAGCCTCAATCCCTCGCTGATCATCCTGGATGAACCGGTTTCAGCCCTTGATGTGTCGATCCAAGCCCAGATTTTGAACCTCTTGCGCGATCTACAGAAGAACCTGAATCTGACCTATCTCTTCATCGCGCACGGACTCGGTGCTGTCCATTACATCAGTGACCGCATCGCCGTCATGTATCTCGGTATGCTGATGGAAATCGGGGGCGGGGAAGCGCTCTTCCGCAATCCTGAGCATCCTTATACTTTGGCCCTCACACAGGCGGACCCCTTGCCCGACCCTGCCGACCGGAGCGGAATGGACAATACCCTGGAAGGCGAAGTGCCCTCCGGCGTCGATCCGCCCCGGGGCTGCCGTTTCCATACGCGCTGCCCTTATGTCGAGCCGGCATGCATCGAAGCGGTGCCGCCCCTCGTGCCTGTCTCTACAGACGAAATGGGCCTGCCCCATCTCGCGGCCTGCCCGGTCTGGCAGCGCATGAAAGCAGAGGGGGTCATTCCGCGTGCTTAAATACATTCTCAAACGCATACTTATCGCCATCCCCGTGCTGCTCGGCATCACGATCCTCGATTATTTCGTCATGACCCTCGCCGGCAATCCCATGGAAATGATGATGGGCCCGCGTATCACGCAGGCCGCCATCGAAGAACGGGCCATCCTCCTGGGTCTGGATCAACCGGTGATCATCCAGTACTGGAACTGGCTCCGCCAGGCCCTCAGCGGTAATTTCGGCTTTTCCTTCCGCCAAAACCTGGCCGTCTCCACCCTCATCGGCATGTATATCGGCCCCACGATTCTGCTGATGGCGACGTCTTTGATCATTTCAATGCTCATCGCCATCCCGGCCGGCATCCACAGCTCCGTCAACCAGTACTCGAAATCCGACTACAGCATCGTGACCCTGTCCTTTGTCGGCACTTCCATCCCCAGTTTTTTCATGGCGCTCGTCCTGATCTATATTTTTAACCTGCGTCTGGGCATCCTACCCTCCAGCGGCATGACCACCCTCGGCACTGCCGGCGGTTTCCTCGATGTCCTGATCCATATGATCCTGCCGGTCAGCGTCATGGTCTTCGCCATCGTCGGGGTCAATATACGTTACATCAGGTCGTCCATGCTGGAGATCCTAGAGCAGGATTATCTGCGCACGGCCAAAGCCAAGGGCATCGGCCGCCGCCGCGTCATCCGGAAACATGCTCTCCGTAACGCACTTCTGCCCATCATTACCCTCATGGGTATGCAGGTGCCCATGCTCTTCAGCGGCTCAGTCGTCATTGAACAGGTCTTTGCCTGGCCCGGACTCGGCCTCCTGACCATGAGCTCTATCATCAACCGAGACTATCCTCTGATCATGGGAGTCAGCCTTTTATCGGCTGTGGTCGTTCTGGCCGCCAACCTGATCACGGATGTCCTCTACGCCGTCGTCGATCCGACGATCCAGTACAGTTAAGGAGGGAGGAGCTATGCAACAGTCACCCCAAGTCGTCGCCGATCTCAACCTTGCCGAACGGATCGCCCACGAAAATTATTATCAAACCGTCTTCCGCCGCTTCAGGCGCCACCGCCTCGGCTATATCAGCTTGCTTTTCCTCGGCGTAATGCTCGTCCTGATTTTGCTTGTGCCGCTCATCTCACCCTATGGTGCGAACATTGTGACTCGGGAATTCAGTCAGCCGCCATCCACAGCCCATTGGCTCGGTACGGACCAAGCGGGCCGCGACATGCTCACACGCGTCATGACCGGCGCAGGTGTTTCTTTATTCGTCTCCTTAATGGCCACCTTGATCTCCACAGCTGTCGGAGTGGTCATCGGCTTGACCAGTGGCTACTTCGGTGGTGCCTACGACAGCTTCATCATGCGTTTCACAGATGTGGTGATGTCGTTTCCCTATATGTTGTTGATTCTGGTCGCAGCCGCGATTTTTGGCCCGGGTATGTGGAACATCATTTGGATCATGGGCTTCGTCAACTGGCCGGGAATGGCCCGTATGGTCCGCTCCAATGTCATGTCTCTGCGCGGCGTCAACTATGTTCAGGGTGCGCAGGTGGCCGGGATGCCGACCCCTTATATTCTTTTCAAAGAAATCCTGCCGAACACCATTGCTCCTGTGCTGATCTACGCAACCTCGGTGATGGCACAAACAATGCTGGACGAGGCCGCCCTCAGCTTCCTCGGCATGGGCGTTCAGCGGCCAACCGCCAGCCTCGGCAATCTCCTGAATGTCGCCCAGTCCTTCACGATCCTCGAAGACCGCGTCTGGATGTGGCTGCCGCCGGGGATCGTGACGATCCTGCTGGTCGTTGCAGTGAACTTTATCGGGGATGCGTTGAGAGATGCGTTTGATCCGAGGAATTTGCAGTAGGTACGGTTTAAATATGGTCTCGATTTCAGATTATGCACCCAGTTCACAATACTCGGATTTTTGGCCATAGTAATTTGTTACATACTTTAGAAGATGCCGATTATTCCTGATGTGCACTGAGGCTCTGAGAAGTGTAGTGCACATCTGTAATAGATGGCCCCCGGATCGTAGAACCGAATTTTCCCAGACTGCATTGGCTAA